>JAOABO010000009.1 GCA_026418315.1 Bacteroidia bacterium | reverse complement strand
CCTGCTATTTCTATATCTTGTCTGTTATTAAATAAGTGTGGAATGGAAATGGGATCGTCTTTAATAAAAGAAGGGTTTTTATACTGATGTACTTTTTTATTTAATAACTCTGCAATGTGTTCAGGTATTTTAGTCACGACCTAACCATTTTTTGAGTAAAAAGCTTTGTTCATCATTCATGTTCTGCATAATATCCAATTGATTTTTTTTGACTTGTTTTACTTTTTTCATTTTTCCTTTCAGTACAATATTTTTAGGTTCATTTTTTTTGTTTTTTCTTATAACTTCAAATGTAACCATATCACCTTCTTTAACATTAGTCAAAAAATCGTTTAATATCTCTTCGGCTGTTTCAAGAGTAAATAATCTGTTATTAATGGCATAAATAACATCATTTTCTTTGAATCCAAATTGTTTTCCAAATTCATCTAGATTTTCTAATGATGAAATATATATTTGATCTTTTTCATTGACTTTTACATCTATTCCGCCCAATGTAACTTCTTCTACCATTTTTTCTTTTTCAAACTTTAGACCTACATAAGCAAAGATCTCTGATAAAGGCAATGTTTTTTTCCCTTCTACATAATTTTTAAAAAAATTTCCAATAGACGGATAAGTCATTTTTTCAATCACATAAAATAAACTATCATCTTTGAATGGTTTAGATTTTCCATATTTTTTAGATAAATCCAAAAGTAATTTTCTCAAATTATATTCCCCCTTGCTTTCTTTTAGTAATAAAATATCTATACACATGGCTATTAAAGCGCCCTTTTCATATACATTATTGTAATTTTGATGATAATAAGGTTCCAAAACATTTTGACTCATCTTAGTAAATGACATAGTATCATTATATTTATCAGCATTTGATATTTTATCAAGCATAACATTGATGAATTCGTCAGGGGAAATTAATCCTTCTTTTTCCTGAAGATAATGTGCATGATACTCTGTTGTACCTTCATATAACCATAAATGTTTGCTCATTTTTGGATGATTAAAATCAAAATACTCAATTTCTTCTGAATGAATAGTCAGTGGGGTCAAAATGTGTAAAAACTCATGTGCAGAAACATCTTTAATGGTTTGATTTAAATATATACTGTCTAATTCGGGTAATACATATAATGATGATTGATTATGTTCCAAAGCGCCTGATGCTCCGGACAAAGTATTTTTATCAGTGAAATAAAATAAAAATGCATATTTATCTACTGGTAGTTTTCCTTCAAAAAAATTAGATAGTGCCAGCAGTAAATCTTTTAAAGTTTGAGCAATGTATGTAGAACTCAATTTTTGATTAGGAGAATAAACAGAAATTAAAACTTTTGTACCATAAATATGAATAGAAGATGTATCAGGTATAGAATAAATCAAAGGGAAATCGCACAATTCATGGTAGTTTTTATATACTAAAACATCTTTATCTTTTGATAAAGTATACGTGGTAATAGCCGAAGATGGATAAAATGAAATAGGTTTTGTATAGTTTATTCTAAAAGGCAAGTTATCGGCATTTCTGAAATACCCATAAAATCCAAAGTTATTGATAACAAATGCTTTCCCCGGATCAATATTAGTTCCGGCAGGTTCAAACACTACTTTTTCTTTAATGTCAGTGTTCCATGTATCCGTTACATAATAAATGATTTTTTCAATGTTTTTGGCCGGATAAATAGAATAACAATTCACGTCCTTTTTTTTGAACTGCACCGAGGCATTATTTTTTGTCAGTACTTTAAAATCTTTGATAAATCTTCCAAAATCATATTTTTCATAAGTGCCCGGAACTACAGCAGGAAAGCAAAAAATAACCGTGTCTTTTTCAATTGTTGGTGGAATGAGCTCTACTTTTACTTTTTTATCATTCACATTAACCAAATCTACAAAATATTCGTATCCGCTTTGTGCAGATAAAGATATATGCAGCAATATAAAGAAATAAACAATAAATTGTTTCATGAAAATTATTTTAATAATTGAATGTGATTTTTAAAACGATACTTATATTGAAAAATAAGCAGTGTTACAATAGCACCCAATATCCATAAAATAAAGTCATTGACAGGATTCTGAGATTTTGCTACAAAAAGTGCATCTGTTTGTAAAACAGTACTTTCAGAAGTAATGAGTAATGAAGATAAAACATTATTGGCAACATGAATACCAATAGATAATTCAAGGCCATTATTCCAAAGAGCAAGTAACCCTAAAAACAATCCAAACAAAGAGTAATAAGGAAGCATAATGGACATCCCAAATTCCTTTGCTTCAGGATTGTTCATATGAGCCATTCCAAACAGTAAGGAGGTCATCATTAATGGGAATATACCATTTTTGGACAGCAATGCCAGCCCCTGCATAAGATAACCTCTGAATAAAATTTCTTCTAATGCAGATTGAACAGGTAAAAACAACACGCTGATAATGAACAACACTATAAACTTTTTTACATCAAAATTAAACACATAATTTTCAGGAGAAATCCAAAAATAATCAGCAGCAAACATGAAAGTAAAAACAACAGACCATATTCCAAATGCAAAAAAAATCTGATTCCATCTTATACGAGGAAAAGCAGTAATAATACTAATAAATGGCTTATGGTGAATACGCTTAATAGCAAAATAAAATATAAAGAAAGTAAAAGCAAACATTCCTAATAATAATACCAGCATAAAGTTTTTAGATATACCTATTAAGTCAGGATTAAATAATGCTTCTTCTAATTTTTTAGTATCCATTATGTTTAATCCGCTTTGTTGGGCAAAATACACAAGCACCATTAACATCCCTACCTGATAAGTAAAGTAAGCTAAAATAGTGGTTAAAACAGTTCCTATATACTTGAATACACCATTATCACCATGCACATAACCGGCATTTAAAAACAAATTATTAAATGGTAACTGCAAGTTTACTTCATTGTGAGCTTCCTTCTTTGCTTCGCTTTCACTCATAGGGTCTTAATTAGTTGGCCAATAATAAGTCGCTAACAAACTTATTCATGAATACTCAACACAGGTATAGGACTATGAAAAACAATTTCTTTGGTAACGCTTTCTTTAAACAATTTTTCAAAAATACTATGTTTAAGAGGAGAAATAATCAGCCAGTCACTTTTTCTGGCTTTGATAAATTCTAATATGCCCTCTGTTGCTTTATCATGTGTAACAAAAAAATGTTCATGAGGAACATTTTCCATCTTTTTTTCAAAGTACAGATATTCCTCTGCAAATTTTACATCCACCGATTTTTCACTTTCAACTACACTGATAATTTCTAAAGAACTACCTATATACTGAACAATATTCTTTACTTTTAAATATAGTTCTGTTTTATGTAAATCATGGTGAAAATCGCAGGCAAATGCTATTTTTTGAATGCTTTTATATTCTGCATTCTTAGGAATAATCAACACAGGTATTCTACTTTCTTTGCATACCTGATAAGCCGTACTTCCGATTAAGTGTTTTTTTACAAATCCCTGTCCTACTATTCCCAATATTATTAAATCAAATCCATGCTCCTCCGCATATTCCAGTATAACCTCTGTGGCAAATCCCATTTTAATAACCGTATTGTATTTAAATCCTGAAAAAGAATTGAGTAATACATTCATTTCAGCTTCTGCCTCTTTTTGAATATCTTCAATTGGTGGAATATAACCCGTTTCAAAATTCACTAAAGGCAGGGTATATGAATGTATAAGAGTAATGTCTGCACTGAGTTTATTAGCTAATTGTGTGGCGTATTTCAATGTGGTTTTACTATGTTCACTAAAATCAATGCCCACAAGAATTTTTCTAATCATAAAAAAAATTTATCTGAATTGCTGCAAAGGTAACAAAAATTATACGCGATATAAACAAAAATACATTAAAAGTGTACTCATTCATTTTTTTCAGGAAAGAAATTTATTTGCTATAATTGCCCCCCTATAAATAATAAATATTTTCTTATAATATGGAAAAAATCAAAGTACAAAATCCTGTTGTTGAAATGGACGGAGATGAAATGACTCGTGTAATATGGAAAATGATAAAAGAAAAATTGATTTTCCCATATTTAGATTTAGATATTAAATATTTTGATTTAGGTATAGAAAGCAGAGATGCTACTAACGACCAGGTAACCATAGATGCAGCCAATGCCATCAAAAAATACAATGTAGGAATTAAATGTGCCACCATTACTCCCGATGAAGCAAGGGTAAAAGAATTTAACCTTAAACAAATGTGGAAGTCACCTAACGGAACTATTCGCAATATTTTGGATGGAACCGTTTTCAGAGAACCTATCGTTATTAAAAACATTCCCAGGTTGGTTACAACATGGAAAAAACCAATTATAGTAGGTCGCCATGCTTTTGGAGACCAATACAGAGCTACCGACTTTACCATACCAGGTAAAGGCAAACTAACTATTAAGTTTGAAGGAGAAGATGGTACTGTGATTGAACACGAAGTGTTTAACTTCAAAGGAAGCGGTGTAGCCATGGGAATGTATAATACAGATGAATCTATACGCGGCTTTGCTTATGCCTGTTTTAATATGGCCTTACAAAAAAAATGGCCGCTATATCTTTCTACCAAAAATACCATTCTTAAAAAATATGATGGTAGGTTCAAAGACATTTTTCAGGAAATTTATGATAAAGAATTTAAACATAAATTTCAGGAGGCAGGTATTACCTATGAACACCGGCTAATAGATGATATGGTGGCCTCTGCATTAAAATGGGAAGGTGAATTTGTATGGGCATGCAAAAATTATGATGGAGATGTACAGTCAGACCAGGTAGCACAAGGGTTTGGGTCATTAGGTTTAATGACCTCTGTTTTAATTACCCCTGATGGCAATACCATGGAAGCCGAAGCCGCACATGGTACAGTTACTCGTCATTACAGAGATTATCAGGCAGGAAAACCAACTTCTACTAATCCTATAGCATCTATTTTTGCATGGACAAGAGGACTCGCCTTCAGAGGAAAATTAGATAACAATCCAGAACTGATACGATTTTGCAATTTATTAGAAAAAGCATGTATTACCACAGTTGAAAATGGTAAAATGACCAAAGACCTTGCTGTTTGCATACATGGTAATAATGTAAAACACGGCGAGCATTATCTTTATACCGATGAATTTATGAACGAAATAGATAACACGCTGAAATCTCAACTAAAAGCAATGATTATTGCCTGACAATCAAAGCGGCCAATGAAATAGCCGATTATCATTAACCTAAAAAATAAATGCAATGAAATTATCAGAAATTCAAGAACTGATTAAATTTGTTTCTAAAAGTAATGTCAGTGAAGTAGAATTGGAAACAAAGGAATTTAAAGTGATTATTAAAACCGGCAAGAACGCTGCTTCAGGTAACAACACAGTACCTCAGCAAGTAGTTGTGCAAAGTGTACCACCAGTAGTGCCAACTGTAGTGCCCTCTGTACCACCACAAGCCAATGTTCAAATACCTGAAAAAGTATCATCTGCAAAAACAGAAGAACCCAAAACACCGGAAATATCAGACGAGAAAAAATACCACGTAATTAAATCCCCTATGATAGGTACGTTTTACCGTTCGTCCGCACCTGATAAGCCACCATTTGTAAATATAGGAGATACAGTAGAGGTAGGGCAAGCTCTTTGTATTATTGAAGCCATGAAATTATTTAACGAAATTGAAAGTGATGTAAAAGGCAAAGTGGTAAAAATATTAGTAGAAAATGCCACGCCTGTAGAATATGACCAACCCCTCTTTTTGATAGACACCAATGCCTAAAAATTAAATTTCGCTTATGTTCAAAAAAATATTAATTGCTAACAGAGGCGAAATAGCGCTTCGTGTTATTCGTACAGCCCGTGAAATGGGAATAAAAACCGTAGCCGTATATTCTACGGCAGATAAAGATTCATTACATGTAAAATTTGCAGATGAAGCAATATGTATAGGTCCTCCTGCCAGCAAAGACAGCTACTTGAATATTGCTCATATTATTGCTGCTGCCGAAATTACCAACGCTGATGCTATTCATCCGGGTTATGGGTTTTTAAGTGAAAATGCAAGGTTTTCAGAAATATGTCAGCTCAATAAAATTAAATTTATAGGTCCCTCTCCCGATATGATTAATGCCATGGGAGATAAAAACAATGCCAAAGAAACAGCCAAAAAAGCCGGTGCTCCTGTTATACCTGGTTCAGATGGATTATTAGAAAATGTGGAGCATGCCAAATCTGTGGCAAAAGAAATTGGTTATCCGGTCATACTTAAAGCCACTGCTGGAGGAGGCGGAAAAGGCATGCGTATTGTGTGGGAAGAAGACCAAATTGAAAATGCCTTTAATACTGCCACTACCGAAGCACAGGCAGCTTTTGGCAATGGTGCAGTTTATATGGAAAAATACATTGAAGAGCCCCGACATATTGAAATACAGGTGGTTGGTGATCAATATGGCAAAGTGTGTCATTTGTCAGAAAGAGATTGTTCTATTCAAAGAAGGCATCAAAAGTTAGTAGAAGAAACACCCTCACCATTTATGACGCCTGAATTACGTGACAAAATGGGCGAAGCAGCTATTAAAATAGCATCACATATCAATTACGAAGGGGTAGGTACCATTGAGTTTCTCGTAGATAAGCACGGCAATTTTTACTTTATGGAAATGAATACTCGTATTCAGGTAGAACATCCCATTACAGAAGAAGTTATAAACTATGATTTAATTCGTGAACAAATTTTGGTAGCAGCGGGCGTTCCTATTTCAGGAAAAAATTACTATCCGCAAATGCACGCTATAGAATGTCGTATCAATGCTGAAGACCCTTTTAATGATTTTCGTCCTTCTCCTGGAAAAATAACCACCTTGCATACGCCCGGCGGACATGGAGTAAGAGTAGATTCGCATATTTACAGTGGTTATGTTATACCTCCGTATTATGACAGTATGGTTGGTAAATTAATTACAATGGCACAAACCAGAGAAGAAGCCATTGCCAAAATGCACAGGGCATTAAGTGAATATGTGATTGAGGGAATTAAAACCACTATTCCATTTCACCTTAAATTAATGGAAAACGAAGATTTTAAAAAAGGTAATTATTCAACTAAATTTCTTGAACAATGGAACTTTAAGGAATAAACTTTTACCCGATATTTGTACAGTAAACTATAGAAAAAGCAGGGTAAAGTCCTGCTTTTTTATTTTTTGATTTCTATTCCCATCTTAATATTTGAGAAGGGTACATTCGGGATATGATGAAGGTAGGTAAAAACATAAATAGCAGGCAGTTGAATGTAGTTCCTGCATTCAGAAGTATCCAGTCCCAAACATTCCACTCTACGGGAATATAATTGACATAATACGCGTTGGGGTCTAAACTGAAAAAGTGATAATGGTCCTGCAAAAAGATAAGAAGTAAAGATACCACATTTCCCCATAAAAGCCCCCAAAAAAGTATTTTAATAGATACAAATAAAAAGATATTTTTTATAGCATTGTTATTCATACCTAATGCTTTCAAAATACCAATCACATTCACTTTTTCAAGAATCAGAATAATTAAAGCAGATACCATATTAACGGCGGCTACAATTAACATTAAAACAATAATAATGACGGCATTAATATCAATCATTTCAAGCCAATTAAAAATATTGCTGTAAAGCTCCTCTGCTGTAATAATTTTGTAGTTATAGGGCAAAAAGTCAATTATCTTTTCAACAATTGTACTTCCGGATATTCCTTTTTGTCCATATATTTCTATTTGAGAATATTCATTATTATTCCAATTATTTATCTTTTGGATAATCTTTAAATCTCCGTAAATCAACTGGTTGTCTAATTCTCCCATTTCGGGATGAATAATTCCTTTTACATAAAAATCTCTTGCTTTGTAATCAATCTTCTCATTATTCTGGTCGTCTTTTATTTTGGTGATAAAATAAATAATAATTTTTTGATGAAGTTTTATCTGTATTTTGTCTGCCAGTTTTTTTGAAATAATAATTTCTTTATTTACAGAAGTATCTGAATAAGTAGGAAATTGTCCTTCAATTAAATATTTTTCTAATGTTTGCCATCTAAATTGATGATTAACGCCCTTGAATACAACGCCTTCATTTTCTTCTTTGATTTTGAGTATTCCATTTTTAATACAAACAGGTTCTATATCAGAAATAAAAGGGAATTTCTTTAAATTTGATAAACTATCGTCAGAAATAGACAGGGGATGAGAAGTAATATCATAACTGCTTTGATATGGCATAATAATAACATCAGAAGTCAGATTTTTTAGTTTGGTAGTTATCTGGTTTTTGAATCCACGAATAACAGACACTGTAAGAATCATGATAGCAACTCCCATAGAAACAGCAATCATTCCAATTTTTACTGCTGGTGAAGAAATGCTATTGTCTGCATGTTCAGACCCGGTTATTCTTTTAGCAAGAAAGAGGGAAAACTTCATATTAGTTTTGCAAAGATGCAGCAAAGTTTTGAATAGATAGCAAAAAATGAGTATATTTTAATGTTTTTTTAAGTTCATTTGTATTGCTTTAATTTGCCTCCATGAGAATAATAAGTTTATCTGCAATAATTATTTTGTATGTTCAATGTTTATTTTCTCAAACTAAAAACGAAAAAATATTTTTTGCAGATGAAAAATCAATAATAAAAGGCAATGAGCAAATATCAGAATTTCTTCCTTTGATATTAAATAAGAAAGTTGGAATTGTTGCCAATTCGTCATCCGTGCTTCAAAATAAACATCTTGTAGACACTTTAATTTCTTTAAACGTTACTATTGTCAAAATTTTTTCTCCTGAACATGGTTTCAGAGGCACTGCAGATGCTGGTGAAAAAATAAGGGATACTATTGATGCAAAAACAGGTATTCCGATTATTTCTTTGTATGGGAAACACAAAGAACCTACTGCAGAAGATTTGAAAAATATAGATGTTTTGCTCTTTGATTTACAAGATGTAGGGGTTCGGTTTTATACTTACATTTCAACATTGTATTATATAATGAAGTCGTGTGCAGTATTTGACAAAACATTAATTGTGTTAGACAGGCCTAATCCTAACGGTTTTTATGTAGATGGTCCTGTTTTAGACACTAATTATCGCTCTTTTGTAGGTATTATTCCTGTGCCGTTGGTTTATGGAATGACCATAGGTGAATTGGCATTGATGATGAATAACGAATCTATTTTTCGTCCATCCAATAAAAAAATAAATCTAAAAATAATTCCATTAAAAAATTATTCACATAATATGATTGTAAAAATGTCTTCTGTACCATCACCTAATTTGAATTCATGGCAATCTATATTATTATATCCAAGTTTAGGACTGTTTGAAGGAACAATAGTAAGTGTAGGAAGAGGCACAGATAAACCATTTCAGATAGTAGGGCATCCGCAATACCCGGATAAAACATTTTGTTTTACACCAAGGCCTAATTTAATTAGTAAAAAGCCAAAATATAAAGACATAGAATGCTGTGGATTAGATTTAAGTAGTACCGATTATTTGAAAAACCATCCGGGAAAAATTAATTTACAATGGCTCATTCACTTTTACAAAGTACTCAAAAGCAAAAAATTTTTTGATAAAAATTTTGATTACCATGCAGGTAATTCTCAATTACAAAAGGATATTTCCAAAGGGTTAAGCGAAGAAAAAATAAGAGAAAAATGGTCAAAAGACATTGAGAATTTTTTGCAAATAAGAAAAAAATACCTTTTGTATGATTAATATCTTACAATTCTTTGGTTTCTTTTAATATTAAAACAGATTTTTCAATGGTGGGGTCTGTGTTGTTTAATATAGGATAATAGGCACTATTTCCGTATATTATTCTTCCAATGTATGCTTTCAGCAGAGTTTTTATTTTATTCATTTCTTTTGCATTGAAATTTAAAGAATTGTCTTTTTTACAGTAAATGAGCATATCTTGAACTCTTTTATCATCAATAGAATAATGTTCTATGAATGCCTGAGCAATTGAAAACATTTGTAAAATACTTTTTCTTTCATTATCTGCTATATTAAAGGCGTACTGCTGCAAGCAGCCATTTAGTAGTAATTTATTCAACTTGGCATTATGGATGTTCGTATCAGCAGGTACAAATATATCAGGAACAATACCTCCGCCACCATATACAACTTTACCTTTTGGGGTATAGAATTTTTGGCTTGTATCTATCTTTGTACTGTCCAATTTAATAACTTCTCCGTTTAAATATCGTTCATATTCTTCCATATAATAAGAAGCCATGTCTTTCTTTTTATATGGTTTTTGAATGCATCGCCCTGTTGGTGTATAGTATTTAGCAACCGTTAAGCGAATAGCAGAGCCATCGGGTAAATCCAATTGCTCTTGTACTAATCCTTTACCAAAGCTTCTGCGTCCAATAATTATACCTCTATCATTGTCTTGTATTGCACCGGCCACTATTTCACTAGCACTGGCACTACCTTCATCAATGAGTACTACCAATGGTTGGCTTTCAAACAATCCTTCCGAAGTGGCTTTAAATATTTTTTTAGGATACTTTCTACCTTGTGTGTAAACAATATTAGTACCTTCGGGTAAAAAGTGGTCTGCAATTTTCACTGCTGCATCTAAAACGCCTCCAGGGTTATCCCGTAAATCTAAAATTAACTTTTTCATTCCCTTTTTTAGTAACAATTGCATGGCATTTTCAAATTCTTTCAATGTGTTTTGTGCAAAGCGGTCAATTCTAATATATCCGATATTTTCTTTAATCATGTAGTAAGTATCAATACTGTATAAGGGAATTTCATCACGTTCAATTATAAAATTCAGAATTTCTTTTACCTGATTTCTTTTAATGCCTACTTTTACTTTTGTTCCTTTTTTACCACGAAGTTTTTTAAATACTTTTTCATTGGTAATATGGATGCCTGCCACTAAGGTATCATTGATATAAACAATTTTATCACCCGCTTGCAAGCCAGCTTTTTCAGAAGGGCCATTACTGATAGTTTGTATGACGCGAATAGTGTCTTTGATGATATTAAACTCTATTCCTATTCCTTCAAAGTTACCCTCCATTTGTTCTTTAATACCTGAAAACTCTTGTGCAGGAATAAAATCAGAATGGGGATCTAATTGGTGCAAGAGGGCAGCAATGGCATCATTTTGAAGTTCATCTGTATTCACCGAGTCCACATAGTTATCTTGAATGTAGTCCAGTATCAAGCCAATTTTATTATTTTCTTGAGTTTCTTCTATCCATTGGTTACCTTTTTTTATATCATTTTTACCTGTATAATATCCAATTAAAAGAGTAGATATAGTTATCAAAGCAAACAACACAGGAAGTATTATCTGCTTATACCATGGTGTATTAAGGTTATTCATAACATGTCTTTAATGGCTCAAACTTATTAAAAATATAAATGATTATTAAGATGTTTGTGGGTAAAAAAATTATTTTCTAAACGATTGATATTCTTTGAAAATTCTATATCCGCAATATAAACCAAGAACAGTGGTTAAAATATACTTTTTCGTTGTTGAAAGATAATCAAAATAAGAAGTAAAAAGAATAAGAAAAATTAAAACAATGCTGAACAATACAACAAAAAAACCCGTAATGAAATGAGTATAACGATTCAAAAACTTTAACTTGTGATTCCGGCAGGATTCGAACCTGCGACCCACAGCTTAGAAGGCTGTTGCTCTATCCAGCTGAGCTACGGAACCTTTTTACAGGGCTGCAATTATACAAAAATATTTGCGTACTTTCCAAATATATTTTGCATCTTTGCCCCACTTATTAAGCTAACCACCCAATATGGATTATGATCAGAGCATTTGTACTTCCGGATTATTCTCAAATAAAAGTAGATTCGTTTGATGAACTACCAGAGTGGGATAATTTTATTTGGATAGATATTCAAAATGGAAGTACAACCGACATTGCGTCTATAGAAGAAAAATTCAAAATCAACTTTCCTACCAAGCAAGAGCAAGAAGAAATTGAAGTTAGCTCTCGCTATTCAGAAGAAGATGATGCTATTAAAATCATTACAAGGTTTATTAACTTTTTGCCACAATCAGAAAAAATTGAAGACAGCGATGTAAGTATCATAGTAAAAAATAATGTCATACTAACTAATAGAAATTTTGAATCAAGGGTATTCCAAGAGATTGTAAAGAAAATAAAACAACAACCATCACACTATAATCATGCTCTGAAAATTTTAATTGCTATTTTAGAACAAGGTATAGAAAACGATGCCGATATTATTGAGTTTCTTTCCGCTAAAATCAACGCCATTAGCAAATCTACTACCTTTACAGGTGCACCCGATGAACGTGTTATTTTAAAAATCAATTTTTATCAGGAAGCCATGATTAAAATAAGAGAAGATTTATTTGATACTCAAAGAGTACTTTCTCTTTTAATCAGAAACGAAGTGATTAAAGATGACAACCTCGAAAAGATTCGTATGCTATTAAAAGATATTGCTTCTTTAATAGACCATACTTCCTTTAATTTTACACGATTAGAGTTTCTTCAAAATTCATTTTTAGGTTTAATCAATATTGAGCAAAATAAAATTATTAAAATATTCACAGTAGTATCTGTCATATTTATGCCCCCCACTTTGATAGCCAGCATTTATGGTATGAATTTCAAATACATTCCTGAATTTGAATTTCAGTATGGTTATCCTATGGCATTATTTTTAATGTTACTTTCTACATTAATTATTTTGTACATATTTAGAAGAAAAAAATGGTTGTAATTGATTAGTAAATTTTAATAATAAATTAATTCATTGTCAGGCCAATAAAAAATAAATTTGCGAAAATTTTTCATGAAAAAGTTCAGTAGTTTTTTTTATATTCACTTGTTATTCTATTCGTGCAGCCATCCAATTAAAAATGAACAATCAGAGCAATCTGCATATTTAGATGTCAATGGAGATACAGTAACTATTAATGCTCATGTAATTACGTTGAATAAAATTCAAATATCACAGGTACAAGAAAGTAACTTTTCAAAAAAATTAACTTGTGCAGGTATTGTAAAAACTATTCCCAATAAATTTGCCAAAGTATCTACACCTTTTCCGGGCAGAGTTATCAAAGCATTTGTAAAACTTGGCGATAAGGTCAAAGAAGGAGATCCTTTATTTGCTATTAGTTCCTCCGATTTTTTTGATACGCAAAAGAATTATTTTGATGCCAAAGAAGAATACAAAAAAGCAGAACTGAATTTAAAGCGTCAGCAAGATTTGATTAAAAATAATGTAGGTGTACAAAAAGAATTAGAAGAAGCTGAAACTGAATTTGCAACCAAAAAAACTGCATTGGAAAATGCGGCTGCTGCACTGAAACTGTTTAATATACAACCTGAACAGATTACATTAGGAGAGCCACTTATTATACGCTCGCCTATTGCAGGAGAAATTATTGATAATAAAATTGTGATAGGAGAATATTTGAAAGAAGATGCCGACCCTATTATTTCTGTTGCTGAACTTTCAAAAGTGTGGATAGCCGGAAAAATCAAAGAAAAAGATATTGATGTGCTGAATAACTTAAGTCAGGTAGAAATTTATGTATCTGCTTTTCCTGACAAAAAAATCAAAGGTAAATTATTTTATATTGGCAAAACTGTTGATGAAGAGTCAAGAAGTATAGATGTGCTTATTGAAACCGATAATTCTGAGGAGATATTCAAACCAGGCATGTATGTTACAGTACAATTTTTTACTCATGCACAGAAAAAAATTGTCATACCATCTGAAGCTATTTTACAAGCCAACGATTATTCTTATGTTTTTGTAAAAATAAATGACCATCAGTTTTTAAGGAACAAAATCATCATAGAGAGCCGTACCAAAGATTCTTCTGTAGTAGGTAATGGATTGCAACCCAATCAATTCATTATTACCAAAGGAGCTATTTATTTACTACAACCCAATCAATAAGTCATTTATTGAATGAAAAAAATAATTGAAATATCCATACTTCGCCGTTGGCTAATGCTTTTTATTTTTATTGTCATTGGTTTATTCGGTTATTATTCTTGGGAGCAATTATCTATTGAAGCATATCCAGATATAGCTGATGTTACATCTCAAGTGGTAACACAGGTACCTGGCTTAGCTGCCGAAGAAATGGAACAACAAATTACCATTCCTATTGAAAGAGCATTAAGTGGCTTACCCGGCTTATATGTGATGCGAAGTAAAAGCACTTTTGGCTTATCTCTTATTACGCTTGTATTCAAAGATGGAGTGGAAGATTATTGGGCACGAGCAAGAATACAGGAGCGTTTAAATCAATTGGATTTGCCTTATGATGCAGTACCTGAGTTAGACCCATTGACATCACCGGTTGGTGAAATATACCGATATATTATTGAGAGCAATAAATACACGCTCAGAGAAATAACTGACTTACAGCATTTTGTAGTTATTCCAAGGTTAAAGCAAGTACCAGGAGTAGTAGATGTAACTAATTTTGGAGGCATTACTACACAATTCCAAATTGAAATAGACCCCAATACATTAGAGGAATATAACTTGTCACTTGGAGATGTTGTAGAAAAAATTCAAAAGAATAATGCAAATGCGGGCGGAAGTGTGCTGGTTTCTGGCGATATCAGTTATGTTATCAGAGGGATAGGGTTAGTAAAAACATTGGAAGATTTAGGAAAAATAGTAGTAGGTGTAAAAAATGGAGTACCCATTTATTTGTCCGATTTAGGGAAACTAAAGTATGGTAATGTAGAAAGAAAAGGTATATTAGGGTATTCAGATAATCAAAGAAATTATCCTCAAAGCATAGAAGGTATTGTACTTTTGTTAAAAGGCGAGAACCCTTCCAATGTCTTAAATGGTATTCATGAGGCAGTGGAAGAATTAAATACCAAACTACTGCCAGAGGGTGTAAAAATACATGCTTTTTTAGACAGAACAGAATTAGTACATTCTACATTGAATACTGTTTCCCATACACTTATCATGGGTATGAGTTTAGTAATAGTTATTTTGATATTATATATTGGTAATCTTAAAGGTGCATTGCTTATTTCGATTACTATACCTTTTTCATTATTAATTGCATTTATTTTGATGCATACTACCAATATTCCTGCCAATCTGCTCTCTTTAGGAGCTATTGATTTTGGAATTATTGTAGATGGTGCTATTGTGATGCTGGAAACTATTCTGAAAAGAAGAGAGTTGAATCATTCTGAACATTTGCAGGAAAAAACGATTATAGAACAATGTGTAGAAGTAGCCAAACCAATTTTCTTTTCTACCATTATTATCATTACGGCGTACCTTCCACTTTTTGCTTTTGAGAGAGTGGAAAGAAAGTTGTTTACCCCCATGGCCTTTACAGTGAGCTATGCACTTATTGGAGCATTGTTGGTGGCCATTTTTCTGATACCTGGTCTTGGTTTTCAAATATACAAAAAACCACAAAAAATTACTGAAATCAAATGGTTAAACATTTTATCTGAATACTATGAGCGAAGGATTCAGAAATTGATACTTCAGCCCAAAAAAGTACTCTATTCTTTATTTTTCTTCTTTGCATTGGCTGTTTTGTTTTTTATCATCATTGGAAAAGATTTTTTGCCTCAGTTAGATGAAGGCTCTATATGGCTGCAAGTGCAACTACCACCGGGTATTTCTCTAAAAAAATCTGAAGAATACAGCGATACATTAAGAAAAATAACAATGCAACATAAAGAAGTATCATACATCATGGTACAAGCCGGCAGAAACGATGATGGCACCGACCCTTGGACACCCTCACACTTTGAAGTTTCTATTGGGCTTATTCCATACAAACAGTGGCCCAAAGGTAAAACTAAGTTAGATCTGATAAACGAGCTGGCACAAGAATACGCCAAAGTGCCTGGCATGATGGTGTCTTTTTCTCAACCAATGATAGACGGTGTACAAGATAAAATTGCAGGGGCACACAGTGAAATGGTTATTAAAATATATGGTGACAATTTTGAGCAAAACAGAAAAGTAGCTACACAAATGCTTAAAATACTAAGTACAGTGAAAGGAGCCGTAGATATAGGAATAGACCAAGACCCACCCTTGCCGCAGTTACAAATTATTACTGACCGAGATAAAATAGCACAATACGGCCTAAATATTTCTGATGTGGCAGAACTCATAGAAGTGGGGTTAGGTGGAAAGCCCATTTCTGAAATTTTTATTGGCAATAAATATTATGACATAATATGCCGATATTCTGAAAATGTAAGAAATACTCCCGACAAAATTGCCAACCTTATGCTGACTTCTGAAACAGGAGCAAAAATTCCACTTTCTCAGGTAGCCCAAATTAAAACTACACTTGGAGAAAGTGTAATAACAAGAGAAATGAATAAAAGACATTTAACTGTCAAATTTAATGTAAGAGGAAGAGATTTAGGATCAGTAATAGATGAGGCACAAGATAAAATCAATAAGCAATTAAATATTAATAAAGATGAAATTACTATAAAATGGGGTGGTCAGTTTGAAAACAAAAATCGTGCTTTTGCAAGATTGTCGTTAATTATTCCACTTGCATTGGCTATTATGTTCGTTCTACTTTATGGTGCATTCGGACAGGTAAAACAGGTCATGCTTTTAATGTCTTTACTGCCATTGGCTGCATTGGGTGGCTTGGCAGCACTTTACGTAAGAGGTATGACAATAAACGTTTCTTCAGCAGTAGGTTTTATTGCTTTATTTGGAGTAGCTATTCAAAATGGTGTCATTATGATTTCGCATTTTAATCAATTGCGAAAACAAGGATATTCGGTTTTACAAACAGCTTTGATGGGCTCTAAAAACCGATTACGTCCGGTGTTAATGACTTCGTCTGTAGCTGTTATTGGACTATTACCGGCTTCTTTGAGTACTGATATTGGCAGCGACATTCAAAGACCACTGGCTACAGTAATTGTATATGGTTTATTGTTTTCTACTATCATTACACTATTTGCTTTACCCACCATGTATTATTTGATTGAAAAAAGAAATGAATCTAAAGAATAACATACATATCGTCTTTTATTGCTTTTTTATTGCGAGTTATACCTATTCGCAAACAGACACCAATTTTAATACAAAAAAAATTGATTATCCTACTTTTATTCAAAAGGTCAATACACATAATTTTAATTATGCAGCAGAAAAATTAAACTTAAATATTGCACAGGCACGAATCTTAAATGCCCAAATTTTTCCAGATCCTAATATCAGCGCGGGCTGGTTTGACAATGGTGAAGCAAGAAACAACATGGGCTATGGATTTTTGTCATCTGTTGATTGGACTATAGAAACTGGTGGCAAAAGAAAAAAACGAATAAATATTGCAAAATCTGAATATGAAATTACTTACTTAATGTTGGCTGATTATTGGAGAAATTTAAGAGCGGATGCTACTCTGATTTTTTTAGATGCCTTAAAGAAGAAATTAATTTTTAATGTAGAATTATCATCTTACAATACAATGTTAGAACTTTATAGAAGTGATAGCATTCGCGCAAAGTTGGGCTCCATCAATAACATAGATGCCTTACAAACCAAGGTGGAAGCAGGAATAAAACTTAAAGATGCTCTTCTTGCACAAGCGGAGTGGAAAACCTCATTAACTCATTTACATAGATATACTGGATATTCATATCAAGATACATTGTTTTTACCCATTTCAGATCTTAATATTGGTGAACAAAATTTTCAATTAGAACAATTAATTCAAACGGCTCTGAAAAACAGAAATGACTTTATGGTAGCATTGAAAAACAAAGAATTAGCTGATAAGTATGTGCAATTAGCTAAGGCCAATCGTCTTCACGATTTAAATTTATCTTTTAATACTGTTTATGCTTCATACAGCCGAAACATTATTGCACCTACTCCTTCTTTCCTGCAAAAGAGTTTGTCTATTAGCTTTCCATTAAAGTTTTCCAACAATAAATCTTCGGAATTAAAAGAATATTTGTATCAAAAGAAAAAAAGTGAACTAACTGCCCAACAAATTGAAATAGAAATTCAATCTGAAGTGCTTCAGGCGTATTTTAATTATTTGTCTCTTCAAAAGGCCTATAAACAATTTAATCAAGAACTTTTAGAATCGGCTAAAAAGGTTTTAAATGGAAAAATATACAGTTACAAACGCGGGGAAAGTTCACTTTTAGAAGTATTGAATGCGCAACGTACCTATAATGAAACACAAATTGCTTATTATGAAACATTATTTAATTTCCTTGCCGCTTTGGTAGAGCTGGAGCGGAGCGTAGGTATTTGGGATTTACAATTTTAATCAATCACAAATGAAACATTTACTTACATATTTTTTGCTTACTGGTTTGATACACGCAGCTTTTTCTCAAAATTCTGAAACTGATACTACCTTTACTCGTATTCTTCAAAAGGGGAAAGTGCTTATAGGCCTAAATATTGGGCTTAATCAATCCAATATTGATGGTAAAGAAATAACTTATATCTTTCATTCTAAAAATACAGATTGGTTACATGGTTGGAATATGGGAATTTCATTCAAACATCAATTCAATCAATATTTTTATACTTTACATGAAATAATTTATACACAAAAAGGCAGCCGTGTTCAATTATATGATACTATTCATCAAGCATACTCTTCTACATTAAGAATGCACTACATTGATTTTTATCCTATCAATTTTGGAATAGAGTTCAAATCGGTGAGTATTCAAATAGGTGGTTATTTAAGTGCTTTGGTAGATGCTTCTATTCAACAAAAAGATATAAATGGCAACTATTACACTTCCCATAAAATTTATGCCAATCCTGCTAATTTTGTTGAAAAAGAAAAATACCTGCAAAAGTTTGATTATGGTTGGAATGCCGGAGTCATGATTCATATATGGAAATTTTCTTGTAATATGAAATATCTGATGGGGTTTAATGACATTTTTCAATACGCCAACAGCAGAACAAATAACGACTTAAAAACTACCAGCATTCAAATTTACAATAAAACTTTACTCTTTTCGCTTATTTACTTTATCAATTAATCTGTATTCAATAGGCAAATGGATGTATCAGTAAAACAAAATACCCTAAAAGGGTTTATAGCGTTTAAACTACTATCTTAATATCTCAGTAGGCAGAAAGTTTAAAGATTCTATTTCACCATATTGCCGTTTACATCTAATTCTATAATGGGTATACCCAGTTTGTTGATTTTATCCAGCACTGTTTTTTTGTCTCCGACTACTACAATGTTTAATTTATTCTTATTAAAAATTTTTGTTGCCAATTCGTTTATCTCTTTGGTTGTAATACTGGTAAGTATTTGTTTCTGATATTCTTTGTAATTCAGAGGTAAGTTGTAATCCAATATATTTTTCATCAAAAATAGTTTTTGATAAGGTGCTTCCATTTTCAGAGCTTCGGATTGAAGCATTGCATTTTTGGTGAACTGTAATTCTTCATTTGTAAGTCCGGTACTGATAAGTTGGTCAAATTCTTTCATTATCAATTGTAATGTAGAGTCCGTAGCATCTTTTTTAAATCCGCCATTTAGCACATATCTACCAGAATATTTATCGCCTTCAAATCGGCCTCGTGTGCCATAGGTATATCCCTTTATTTCTCTTAGCAGGTAATTGATGCGGCTATTGAATGCTCCTGCAAATGGAAAATTAAGAATAGTAGATTTAAAGAAATTACCTGTAGCATCATAGGGAAGAGCATGAGTACCAAAAATAATTTCAGATTGTGCTGCATTGGGTTTGTCAACAAAATAAATTTGTGTTTGTTGTATAGCGGGTATAATGGGTTCTGTATAGTTGAGTGAAGCATTAGACAAGCCGGCTAAAAAGCCCAATTTTTGTATAATTGCTTTATCGTCATTTTTATCAGAAATGATAGAAATGTTCATTGTTTTTTTACTCAACATATTTTTGTGGTAGGTCTTTAAATCTTCCACAGTAATGTTTTTTAATGAGTTTTCTGTTCCTATAACAGGTAAAGATAAAACATTGGCATTACCATAATATATTTTATTGAAAACGTCCGTTGCAATAACCGAGGCAGTTACTTTTCTTTGCTGTAAAGATTCTATTTTTCTTTTGATTACTCTATTTAGGTCGGCGGTATCTAATTTTGCATCATAAAGCATTTCCTGTACTAATTTCAGGGTGCTATCTAAATTTTCTGTAAGAGATGAAACACTGATAACAAAATCATTTTCAGTAGCATAAAAACTTACATCACTGCCCAGAAAAGTGAGTTTGTCATCCATCGCTTCGGCAGTTCTTTTTTTGGTAGATTCTTTGAGCATATCGGCTAAAACACTTGCTATTCCTGCTTTTTCAATAGGTTCGTAACGGTGTCCTGCCTGAAAGCTGATGAGTATTTTAGTTTTGGGCACTTCATTTTCTTGTAGCATCAAATAGTTAACCATATAAGGCGTTTGACCTTTTTTGAAAGCAGGAGTAGCTATTTTAACTTCACCATTTGCTGATGGCATTTTTGAACGATCAAAGGTATCTTTTGGCTCAGTATAAGTAAGCCCTTTGTATTCATCACTTTCAGTTTCAATAGTTCTATTATACATTTTCCAGTTATCTTCTGCTGCTTTTAATTCGGGCTTGCCTTTTGGCACTACGCTTAATACCACTTTATTTTTTCCTTTAATGTATTTGTAATACACATTCATTACATCCTGGGGAGTTATTTTTTTGATTTTTTCTATTTCCTTTGGTAAATAATTAGGTGTACCGAAAAATGTTTGATAATAAGCCAGTTTGGCTCCCTTACTTTGAACAGTATAAAGTTCTTCGTAGATGTTGGAAATGTATTTATTTTTCAGTTTTTGAATATCTTGCTGAGACGCACCACCGTTTTTTTCCCAGTTATTTAATGTTTCTTCTAATAATTTATTAACTTCTGAAAGGGGAATGTTAGAGCGAATTGAAAATTCAAATTGACCGGCTAATTCTCTGCTGTAATTATAGGCACTGGCAGAGTTGGCTTTATTGGTTTTAATAAATGCCTGATAAAGTGGTGATGACTTTCCGTCTGATAAAATATCTCCTAAAAAATCTAATGCAATAGATTCGTCAGAGGTAAAAGGGACAGCGGGAAATACCCATTTGAGCATAGGAAACTTAATGTTGTCTTCGTAAGAAATATAGCGGGTTTCTGGTAAGTTTACCGGAATTGGCGTTGGTGGCTGTACATCTTTACCTTTTGGTATGGAACCAAAATATTTAACTACCCATTGTAAGGTTTTTTGAATATCCACATCGCCTGCAATGGTAAGTACTGCGTTATTGGGTCCGTACCATCTCATATAAAATCTTTTGAGGTCGTTCACATCTACGCGGTTCAGGTCTTCAATATAACCAATGGTTTGCCAGCTATAAGGATGTCCTTTTGGAAATAATGCTTCGCCTACTTTTTCCCATGCTAAACCATAGGGTGCATTGTCGTAACGTTGCCCTCTTTCATTTTTGACAGTGGCTCGTTGTATTTCAAATTTCTGTTGAGTAACACTGTCTAAAAGAAAACCCATTCTGTCAGCTTCTAACCAAAGAATTTTTTCTAACTGATTAGATGGAATCACTTCAAAGTAATTGGTGCGGTCAGAGTTAGTTGTGCCATTTAGCGTTCCGCCGGCTTCGGTAATGATTTTGAAATGTTGGTCATCGGCAACATGTTTAGAGCCCTGAAACATCATGTGTTCAAAAAAATGAGCAAAGCCGGAGCGACCTTGTTGTTCGCGGGCAGAGCCCACATGATAAGTAACATCTACATATACTACCGGGTCAGAATGGTCTTCGTGAATCAATACAACGAGACCATTGTCTAATTGGTACTTGAAATAAGGAATAGCAATAACACCAGATTGTGGAGGAACATTCTCAATAAATTTCATTCCTGCCGGTGGTCTGAATTTCATTGTTTCTTTGAAATTTTTTATTTGGTTAGAAACAATTTTTGGTGGATTTTGTTGTGAAAACAACAAAGAAGAGCATAATAAAATGATTAATGAGAATAGATTTTTCATAACAAAGGTTTTTATAGGTTACTGATAATGGTTTTAATTTCTTTGGTGGTTTCAGATACAGTTTTTAGTTCATCTTCAAGGTTTTGAGTAGGTTCATTGTTTTGTTTGGATTTAGAAATAGCATCTTTTAGATTTTTTTCTTTGTCTGTCCATTTTTTCTCAATTTCCTTTAAAGTTCTTTTAAGTGCAAATGAAGTCATTTTATCAGAAGATTGATAAATAGCATAAATAGTTTTCACAGCATTCATAGTAGTTCCGGAATGATTAATGTTTTTGAGGTATTTGTTTAAAACTGTAACAAATCTAAACATTTCAAATCCACTGAAAGCAGAGAACTGTTTTTTGAAATACTCCCAATATTTTTCGTCTCCTGATTCTGCATATATGTTTAAGATGCTCATGATGATGTTTTTGCTTTTATCAGTTTCAAATTTTTGTGCTTGTTCTAATGCCATTTTTTTATCGTGTTTAAACAAGCCATCTAAAGCAGAACTGATGATACTTGAACTATATTCGGTTTGAAGAGCGTTAAGATAAATGGGAATAGCTTCATTAACAGGAATATCACTAAGTGCACTCAGGGCAACTGCTCGTACACTTGGTGATGGGTCAGTTTTTGCCATTTGAATCAATTTATTTTTTAATTCTGCATTGCTATTGAT
>JAOABO010000099.1 GCA_026418315.1 Bacteroidia bacterium | reverse complement strand
CACCCAGCACAGCCGTTCGGATGCACATAGCTCCAACACCCGCATCGGACACAGAATTGGGATTACCTTTTTCAGCCATTATTTTTAATATATCCATGCATTCCATGCCTACTTGCATGGTTTCAAAGGGAACCATCATAGCTTTGTATGTAGCAGTATCAATGGCTTTTTTTCGATTATTTTTTTCTTCTTCCGTATTCTTTGGTAAAGAAAATGCTTTCATTACTTCATTAAAAGCTTGTGTGTCTTTGTCTATGAGGGTTATTAGTTTATTTTTGCAGTCCTGTAGTTTTTCTGCATATTCAGAGAAAAAGTTGGTTTGGTTTTCCCATCCTTTTTTGTTAGCAGAAAGATTGGCTACCATGGCTCCCAAAGCAGCACCTAAGGCGCCGCACAAAGCAGATACAGAGCCGCCTCCCGGTGCAGGGCTTTCAGATGCGGTTATATCAACAAAGTCGGATACTGTTTTGTTAACCAATTCCTTTTCTTTTTTATCTTTTATTAAATATTCTATGATTCTCTCTTCGGGCACAAATGGTTTTAATTCATCCAAACCCAAAGATTTTACAGCAATATGTATCAATTCTTTTTCACTTAATCCGGCAGATAATCCCTGTTTTTTCAAAAAATATTTTCCGGCATCTAACAAGGACTTAAGGGGTACCAAGCCAACCAATTCAGAGCCCGTTACTCTTAATCCTCTTTTTTCTGCACTGATGCAGCATGCTTCAAATGCTTTATGTAAAGGCGTTATATCAATATCGGTTAAATTCATGGATACCTGAGCAATACCATATTCTTCTATGTACCATCCTATGGCTTTCACGGCTTTACACATGCCGGGCTGAATTTTTGGGGTACCGTCTTCGTTGTAAATAATTTTTCCATTTGGCTTTCCGCCTTCACGCAATACTCTTCCGGCTTCTCTAACATCAAATGCTACGGAATTAGCCCGACGAACGGATGTGGTATTCAAATTGACGTTGTAAGCAATTAAAATTTTACGTGCTCCAATAACTGTAGCGCCTCTTTTTGCATCCATCTTATCGGGTCCGAAATCGGGCTTCCATTCAGGTAATTTTATTTTATCAAAGAAACCTTCGTATTCGCCTGCTCTTATGACGGATAAATTTTTTCTATATTCTTTTGTTTGAGCATATTCGTATAAATACACCGGTATTTTTAGTTCTTCTCCTACTTTTTTTGCCAATTGTTTAGCGTATTCAACTGTTTCTTCCATGGTAATGTCTCTTATTGGAACTAGCGGACACACATCGGTAGCACCCATGCGGGGGTGTTCTCCTTTATGATAACGCATATCTATCATCTCTCCTGCTGTTTTAATACCCTGAAACGCTGCTTCTACAACTGATTCGGGACTACCAACAAATGTTACCACAGTACGGTTGGTAGCAGCGCCCATATCTACATTCAATACTTTTATACCTTCTACTTGGGCAATGCTTTTTACAATGGCATCTATAACCAATTTATTTTTTCCTTCACTAAAATTCGGTACACATTCTATCAGTGGTTGTTTCATAAAATATTTTTCTGCAAAAGTAATCAGGATATATCAGAATTAGAAGTACAATCTATTGAAAGACAACCGGGAAGATTGTTTCAGTACTATTATTGACTAAATCTTTTGCCATAATGTGAATATAGTTCTCGTCTGCAGCAATACGCTCTTGTGGCAACTCCACTTCTAAAATTTTTTTAGATGCATAGTAATAGCTTATACAGAATTGTGTATTGAAGTAAACTTTGTAATCTTTGATAGCCGTATTATCAGTTAATTTGAAATATATCTTTTGTTGAGTGTAAGGAAGTATAATCTTTCTTGATTTTTTGTGATAAGAAATTGGTTGAATGTGAGGTGCTTTTTTATCGGTGTATAAGAAAAAGTCATTGAGTTCTTTGATAGTAAAAACGAGTTGATGACGATGAATTGTATCGGGTGTATAAAATTTTCTATTACTCATCAGGATTGTTTTTTCAGCATCTTCTATGGATAAATTATGATATATTTTCAAAGTAGCTGGGTTTTTGAGAGATAGGGGAGAGTGGGTAAATTGTATTTGCTTTTTTTCTATATTATAAAATATCTTGGCATTCAGATGTTGAAAGAATGATTTTTCGGGTATATGTAATTCAAAATACTGATTTTTTATATGAATAGATTTGTGGCATATAAAAATTTTTTCTGTATTGATTTTTTTAAATGTTGGCTTTTGACGAGTTTGAATATAAAGCGTGGTGTCGGTACAATTGTTTTTTTCATCGCAAAAAGATAAATACAGTGTGTGAACATTGGTGTCATTAAGAATAATTCTTCCTTTGTTTATCAGTGTATCATAAAAATTGGCAGGATATATTGCAGGAGCAAAGCATTTTTGAAAATATTGCTGATTGATTTTATCGGCATAATATTCTACATAAATAGTATTATCAAAAGTGATGTAATGCAAGCGGTGTTGATAAATTTTTTTGTTATCAAAATAAACCGAAACTTTGTAAATATTATTAGGGTTGCCTTTTGGATGAGTTTTATCGTATCCTGAAAATGCTATTCCAAGTATGGGGGGAACAAGTATGGTGTCTTTGGTTTTTAATTTTTTAAGTGCAACAGGTTGGGGTGCAATAGTGTCTGCAAGGTTGTAGAAAACAATTTTTTGAATCACTGGTTTGGTAGTATCTTTTATAGAAAAGTAAAAAAATGGGTTAATTGGTATTTCAGTGAGTTCGTTTCTTATTTCAAAATGTAAATGAGGTCCTGATGAAGTGCCTGTGTTTCCTGAATAGGCAATGATTTCGTTTTTACTTACTTTAATAGAATCAGATTTTAGTATAACATCTATTTCGTTAATTTGATTTTTTTGAAGATACAGATTAACCAATGATTGTATTTTATCTGAAAATCTATTGAGGTGTGCGTAAACAGATAGTATGCCTGATAGATGATGTATATATAATACTTTACCATAACCAACAGGACTTATTTTAATTCTGTAAATATATCCATCATCAATACATTTTACAGGGTAATTTTCTTTGTTTTTGGTAGAAAAATCAAGGCCCTGATGAAAATGTTGATTTCTTATTTCACCGAAATTTCCTGTAATATCTATGGTATCAATAGGAAAAGGAAAATTTATCTGTGCAAATACTATGTGTGTTTTGACAATAAAAAGAAGTATAAGAACAATGGTGTTTAATTTCATTT
The DNA here is from genome assembly GCA_026418315.1 of Bacteroidia bacterium. Lineage (GTDB taxonomy): Bacteria > Bacteroidota > Bacteroidia > B-17B0 > Aurantibacillaceae > BPGX01. The sequence goes on along the minus strand of JAOABO010000099.1, from coordinate 3,431 downwards.
TTAACTACACTAAAGGAATGATGAGTTTTATTTCTGTGCCTTCATTGGGTTGAGAGGTAATGAATAACTGGGCATTGATTTGTTCTGACAAAGCACGAATAATTGTAAAACCAACATTGGATAAAATATTGTCTAATTGTTGATGCGGAATACCTACACCATTATCTTGTATTACTAAATTCAATTGATGGTTATTTCTTTGTAGAAGGATATGTATTTTTTTCTCTTTTGTAAAATTATCAGGAAATGCATATTTTACAATATTGGTAATACCTTCATTAATAATCAGAGATACAGGAACCGCTGTATTGACATCCAGTATAATTTCTTCAATATCTGATTCTACTTGAATATCTGATTTATCAAAAGCATATAATATGTTTTGAACCAGCATGAAAATAGTGTTGGAAATATTAATAGATGTATAGTTTCTGTTTTGATAAAGTGTTTGATGAATAATGGCCATTGAAAAAATTCTGTTTTTAATGTCCTGTAATATATTTTTGGTGTGTTCGTTTTCTTCTTCCTGAATTTGAATATTAATCATGCTGGAAATAACCTGAAGGTTATTTTTTATCCTGTGGTGAATTTCTTTTATCAATATTTCATTTTCTTTGAGAAGGTTTTGCAGTTGATTTTGTTTTTCAATTTCGGGTGTAATATCTATGGCTATTCCTGAAACTTCTTTTATCTGATTATTAATAACTATTGGAAACAAATTGACATCTAACGTAATTTTTTTTCCGTTTTCCACGTCAAATGTTAGTTTAAAGTTTTCCTGAGAGCCGTTAAAAGATTTTTGATAGTGGTAGCTGAGGGTATCTATTATATTTTTGTTTTGCTCGTATTTACCTTTATGTAATTTTTTTCCTACTACTGGTTTTTTTCCATAAAGTTGTTCTATAAGAATTTCATAATTTTTATTGAAAAGGGTTATTTCTTCCTTATCATTCATAGACCATAAATAAATAGGGCTATGTTCTATAATTTCTTTTAATTTAATGGTTTGATGTTCTATTTGGTTTAAGAATTCATATTTTTCTGTTATTTCATGTCCATAAAAATAATAGTGATTCATTTTTTTATGAGAAGTTACAACAGGTTTCATATGCATTTTGTATACTCTGTTCTTTTTCTCTTCTTTATCAAATAATGTTATTTCATAGGTAAATTCCTGATTCTTTTCTACAATACTTTTTAAGAATGATATTTTTTGCTCAAACACTTCTTTGCTTTCATTATACTGATGAATAATCTTTTCATAATTATCTCCTAGTTTAATTTGAATGTTATAATATTTCAAGCAATATTGATAAAAACCTTCATTAAATAGTATTATATTCAGGTTTTCATCCATTATCCAAAACAAATAATTAGAAACATTAATGGCATTTAGCAACTGTTCTTGCTGACTTTCAATTTTTTCAAGAAGTTTTTCTGTAATTTGATATTGTTTTTTTAGTAGTTGATTTTCATAATGTTTTATTTGAGATTCTACTTCTAATTTTTGTTTTTCTATTTCTGATGTTTTATCTGTAAAAATTATTAATCTTGTTGTGTTATCTGTTTCTCCATTTTCAGTTTGAAATAAATAAGAATACAAATCGACTATTTTCTTATTGTTTTTAAATGTTTTGATTTCGAAAATTTCTGAAGATAAAATATTCTCTTTGCTTGCTATTCGTTTTATTGCTCTTTCTTTGTCTTTTGGATTGGCTAAAAAATTTAGTATATAAAAATTCTGATATTGTTTTTTGTTTTTTACTTCCAATACTTTTAATCCATATTTATTGATATATTTTACTTTACCATCTTCATGAATTAAAATTCCTATTGGAAGGTTATCAAAAATTTCTTCAAAGAGCGATAATTTTTTTTCTAATTTACTTTTACTATCTACGTGCTTTGTTAAGTCAGTTAATACGCCTATATTGATTTTTTTTTCTAATTGCTGGCATTGTATAGATATGGTTCGTATGTTGTTTTTATGCGGTATTTCTAAAATACCTGTTTTGTTTGATATTGCTTTTTTTATTTTTTTCAGTATTTCTTTTTGCTTATTTGGTTGATAGTTTAAAAGTTGTTTTGCTTTGGTGTTAATAAATAGAATTTCCTTGTTAAATAAAACAATAGGTATATCTTTATATATTTTCAGATTGTCAATTATTGTCTTGATTGTCACTCTTTTTATTTTTTAATAATTCCTGATATTTCTTTGATTCTTCCATTATAGTTTCATACACCTTCAAAGCGTCTTCATAAGTGGGTGTAATAATTTGTCCCATCCATTTTACTTCAATATCATTTTCGTAAGTGATGTTCAAGTAATTATGCCCTTCTTCGTCAAAAAACTTCCATTCACCGTTTCTTTGGCCGCCTTGATATGGTCCAAACATCATTTTGTTTCCATTATCATAATACCAATAATGTATTCCATCAGGATCGCCATTCAAAAAATTTCCTTTGAATCTTATTTTTCCGGAAGGCATATAATATGAAACCCACATACTATCGGGCTTTCCATCGGTATATTTTCCAATAACTTTATAATTTGGAATTTCGTATATCCACAAACCTTCTTTTTTATCGTCTATATATAATCCTGCTGTTAGTATTTTCCCATCTTCAGTATAATCTTTTAGTTCACCTTCTCTTTTTCCCTTCACATAATTTTCTTCTCTTAATGTATTTCCGTTTGGATAATACCAAATCCACAATCCATCGGGCTTTCCATTCACATACTTTCCCTTTTGTTCTATTTTTCCGTCTGGATAAAAATATATCCATTCTCCTGTTTTGACATCATTTTTATATTTTCCTTTTCCTTTTAGTTCTGCAGAATAATAGTATTCTTCCCATGTTCCTTGTTTTTTTCTTAATGAATCTATGGGTCCTTTTTCAATAAGAGCATTATTTTCATAAATAAAGGCGGAATCCGGTAGGGGTCTGTTTTTACAAATTTGCTTTTTAATATATATTCCTGAAGTATCGTCTCTTGGTACCAGAGTAGAATCGCACCTGAATACTCTTTTGTAATGATAATGTGTGCCTACAGGGTTGTTTTGTACATAAGGTCCTTCGTATTTTAATGTTCCATCGTCATAATACTCTCTGTACATATCTACAGAAGCAAATTCTTTTGGATTCTGTATTTTTTTTCCAAAAGTATATTTTTCTGCGTTGATTAAATTTCCTTTTACATCATATTCTTTTACATATCCATTGATTTTATTATCTCTATAATCGATTTCTTTTTTGACTTTTCCATCTGCATAGAATTCTTTCCATTGTCCTTGTTTATTTCCTTTTTCATCGGTCTGATTAATTTTTTCGTATTTTAATAAAAAGCCATTTTGATATTCTCCTACTCCTATTATTAAAGAGTCCGTATTAAAATCATAAAATATTCCATGTGGTTTTCCTTTTTGAAA
>JAOABO010000098.1 GCA_026418315.1 Bacteroidia bacterium | reverse complement strand
GTAGAGCACCCTCATGTTTATACTCTTGGTAAGAGCGGAAAAGACCAACACTTGTTGGTTTCTGAAGAGTTTTTAAAGAGTATTAATGCTAGTTATTTCAAGGTAAACAGGGGGGGAGATATTACTTACCATGGGTATGGGCAGTTAGTAATGTATCCAATAATAGATTTGGAGAATTTTTTTACCGACATTCACAAATATGTTAGGTATTTGGAAGAAATTATTATTCGTACTTTGAGAGAATATGGAATATCTGCTGACAGAAGTCAGGGAGAAACAGGTGTGTGGATAGACCCTAAAACAGCTCATGCCCGAAAAATATGCGCTATTGGCGTGCGGAGCAGTAGATGGGTAACTATGCACGGACTGGCGTTTAATGTCAATACAAATTTAAAGTATTTCGATTACATTGTGCCTTGCGGAATACATGATAAAAAAGTAACTTCTTTGGAAAAAGAGTTAGGATATAAAGTGAATGAAAACGAAGTTAGATTAAAGGCATTAAAATATTTTGAAGAAGTATTTGATTGTAAATTATTAAAGGAAGAAATTAAAACTTAATACTTACTTAACACATAAAAATAACATTGTCTTTATTTTTGCGGCAAAAATGAACATTATGAAAAAAATTTTTTTATTTATAGTTGCTGCTGGAATTATACTGTTTTCTTGCGGAGTTAAAAAAGAGAATAACAACAATCAACTAAAAGGAAGTGTAAATATAGATGGTTCTTCTACTGTTTATCCTATTACAGAAGCAGTAGCAGAAGAGTTTAAAAAAATATATCCTGATGTAAAAGTAGCAGTAGCATTATCAGGTACGGGCGGTGGATTTAAAAAATTTGTAAGAGGCGAAACAGATATCAATGATGCATCTCGCCCTATTACCAAATTTGAAGATAGTATTGCAAAAACCAATAACATTCAATACATTGATTTAGAAGTGGCTTATGATGGATTAGCAATAGTTGTGAATCCGCAAAATGACTGGTGCAAGGATATTACTGTTGAAGAACTTAAAAAAATATGGGAACCAGCAGCACAGGGAAAAATTACACATTGGAATCAAATTCGTCCTGAATGGCCTAAAGAACCTATTCATTTATATGGTGCAGGAGTAGAAAGCGGTACTTACGATTATTTTACAGAAGTTATTGTTGGAAAATCTCACAGCAGCCGTGGTGATTATACATCATCAGAAGATGATAATGTATTGGTTCAAGGTGTTTCATCTGATAAGTTTGCACTTGGATTTTTTGGGTTTGCTTATTGTGAAGAAAATAAAGATAAGATTAAATTAGTAGCAGTTAATAATGGAAATGGGCCTGTGTTTCCCTCTGTAGAAACGGTAAAAAATAAAACGTATGTTCCGCTTTCTCGCCCTTTATTTATTTATATCAATAATAAAGCTGCTGAAAGAAAAGAGGTACAAGAGTTTGTGAATTTTTACTTGGAAAAAATGAATTCATTGGTTGCAGAAATTGGGTACATACCACTTAATGAAGAAGAAACAAAGAAAGTAAAAGAAAAGTGGCAAAATTTTTTACAAGAAAATAAGAGCAAGTAAGGTTCTTTATAAATTAATACACATAAAAAAATGCCAAGAACAGAGTTAAAAGAGAAATTCATAGAGTTTTTGTTAAAAGCGTCTGCTTTCATCAGCATTTTTACAACCATTGGTATTTTATATGTTTTATTAAGTGAGTCAACCGATTTCTTCAAAGAAGTTTCCATAGTAGAATTTTTAACAGACAAACAATGGACACCCTTATTTACGGAAAAACATTACGGTATTTTACCCTTATTGTCTGGAACATTACTTACATCATTCATTGCGGTACTGATAGCGGTGCCAATAGGATTGAGCATAGCAGTGTACTTAAATGAATATTCTCCTAAAAAAATAAGAAAAATTTTGAAGCCAACCTTAGAGGTGTTGGCAGCTATACCTACTGTTGTATATGGTTACTTTGCATTAATGGTGGTTACTCCTTTTTTGCAACTATTTATCCCTTCTTTATCCGGATTTAATGCACTATCTCCTGGTATTGTGATGGGTATTATGATTATTCCTTTGGTAGCGTCATTGAGCGAAGATGCCCTATACGCCATTCCTTATAGTTTAAGAGAAGCTTCTTATGGAATGGGAGCCACTAAGCTACAAACCGTGTTCAGAGTATTAATTCCATCTGCCTCTTCCGGAATCATTGTATCTATCATTTTAGCCATATCCCGGGCTTTTGGTGAAACAATGATAGTAGCGATTGCAGCAGGACAACAACCCAATTTTACCTTTAATCCGTTGGTGCCTATTGAAACCATTACTACTTATATTGTTCAGGTAAGTTTAGGCGATGTAGTGCAGGGTTCTATAGAGTATAAAACTATTTATGCGGCAGGAATTGCTCTTTTTGTTCTAACTTTTATATTAAACAATATTAGTTATTACATCAGAAAAAAATACCAGAAATATCAATTATGATTTCTAATAGTGTAAAGATTAATAGATTCAAGGATAGAATATTCAAGTGGTATGGATTACTTTCTACCACTATTGGAGTGGTAATACTTTTTGTTTTTTTATATACCATTATTAAAGAAGGGTGGGATAGGTTAAACTGGCAGTTTTTTACATCCCTGCCTTCAAGAAGGCCCTCTTCTGCTGGCATATTGGTGCCCTTGCTTGGAACCTTTTGGATAATGATTTTAACCACTATAATTGCTGTGCCAATTGGTGTTGCTGCTGCGATTTATTTGGAAGAATATGGTAAAAAAGACAAGTTTGCTTCTTTTATAGAAGTTAATATTGCTAATCTTGCCGGTGTTCCTTCTATTATCTATGGACTTTTGGCTCTTGAGATTTTTGTTAGAATAATGGGTTTAGGAAGAAGTCTGCTTTCAGGGGCTTTTACTCTTTCTTTATTGATTTTACCTATAGTCATTGTTTCAACAAGAGAAGCATTGAAAAGTGTTCCTAAAACAATTCGTGAAGCGTCTTATGCCTTAGGAGCTACCAAGTGGAAAACTATATGGAATGCTGTATTGCCTTCTGCAGCGGGCGGAATACTAACAGGAGTTATATTAGCCATTTCAAGAGCTATTGGGGAAACAGCACCATTGGTGGTGATTGGTGCTATGTTGTACATTACAACCATTCCTACTCATCCATTAGATGATTTTTCTGTATTACCCATACAAATATACAACTGGCTTTCAAGACCACAAAAGGGTTTTATAGAAAATGCAACAGCTGCCATTATTGTATTACTGGCTATTACATTTATATTGAATGGAATTGCAATTTATTTAAGAAACAAATGGCAAAACAAAGTTAAGTGGTAATTAAAATATTTTATTTATGCAGTCAAAAATTTCAGCTAAAGAAGTGAATGTTTATTACGGAAGTAATCATGTCATAAAACATGTTTCTTTGGATATTTTTTCAAACGAGGTGGTGGCGTTTATAGGACCTTCGGGTTGCGGAAAATCTACTTTTCTCCGACTTCTGAACAGAATGAACGATTTTATTGAATCGTTTAGAATGGAAGGTCAAATATTTATTGACAATGAAGATATTTATGATAAAAAAATAAATGTTGAGGAGCTTAGAAAAAAGGTAGGAATGGTATTTCAAAAGCCCAATCCTTTTCCGAAGAGTATTTATGAAAATGTGGTGTATGGTTTAAGAATTCAGGGGATTAAAAATAAAAAGCAATTGGACGAAGTGGTAGAGAGAACACTGAAGCAAGTAGGAATATGGGAAGAAGTAAAAGATAAATTAAATCAATCTGCCCTTGCCTTGTCGGGAGGACAGCAGCAGCGGGTATGTATTGCAAGGACCTTGGCCGTAGAGCCCTCTGTAGTATTGATGGATGAACCCACCTCTGCATTAGATCCTATTTCTACGGCTACCATTGAGGAGTTGATTTATCACCTAAAAAAGGACTATACCATTGTAATAGTTACTCATAATATGCAACAGGCAGGGAGGGTAAGTGACAGAACGGCTTTCTTTTATATGGGAGAATTAGTAGAATTTTCTGATACTAAAGAATTATTTACCAATCCAAAAGTAGATCTTACTCAAAAATATATTACAGGAAGATTTGGCTAATTTTGTTTTTAATTAAAAAAGCAAATATATTTCAAAAAAAACAAAACCATGACACACCTTGAAGAAGAAATTTTAAAGACAAAAACAGAAACATTAAAAATGTTTCAAATTGTTATAGAGCAGGTAGAAAATGCCTATAAAGCACTTTTTACAAAAGATGTGGCTTTGGCAATGAATGTGAAAGATAAAGAGGAACAAGTTCACAGGATGGAATTGGAAATTGAAAAGCAAATAGAAAATGTTTTTGCTTTATTTAATCCTGTCGCCATTGATTTACGCTTTCTTTTAGCGGTTTTAAGAGTAATCTATAATTTAGAAAGAATAGGAGATAGTACAAAATCTATTGCCAAGATTATTATTAATAAGAAATATATTCTAGATGAAGATATTTTTAATAATATTAATTTAAATGAAATTTATGAATCAGCATTCAAATCTGTTCTTCTTGCTAAACAATCTTTTGAAAGCGAAGATGTAAAGGTTGCTTATCGTCTTATTGAGAAAAATATTGATTTAGAAGAATTATGTGACGAAGCACAAATCAAAATAGCTAGTTATATTAGAAATAACCCCGATAAAACAGACTATGGATTGAGTTTACTATCAATGCTAAGAAAAATTCAGCGAATGCATGATCAATCCAAGAATATAGCAAGAGAAATTGTTTTTTATTTAGAAGCTAAGATATTAAAACATCAGGGAAAAATTTAATTTACCAACCAGTTTTTGGGATCTAATGTGCTTTGTCCTTTCCAAACCTGAAAATTGAGGGAATACTTATTTTCATCTTCATTATACATAACAGTGCCTATAACTTGTTTGGCCTGGATTTTATCGCCCTGCTTTACATACACTTCCTGTAAGTTAGAGTAAACAGTTAGGTATTCACCGTGTCGGATAATCACTAATTTTCCTCCCATTGGAGAAAGTGCTATGCCGGTAACTTCTCCATTAAAAACTGCTTGTACCTTGATGGGTTGATTAGCACACAGTTCAATACCATTGTTAAACATAACAAATCCTTTAATAGCAGGATGTTCATATTCGCCATAATTGGCACAAATGAATCCGGAGGCTATCGGCCAAGGCAATTTTCCTTTATTTATCTCAAAATTATTCCCTGTTATTTCTGCTTCTTTGGAAAGTATAGGCACTAATGATTTTTCAGATGATTTGTTTTTTTCTTTTTCTTTTACCATTGTTTTTTCTTTTTCCTTTTCAGCTTTCATTTTGGCTAGTTTTTCGGCTTCTTCTTTTTTTCGTTTAATTTCTTCTTCAATGAGTTTTTTGATGGCTAATTGTAATTCTTGTGCTTGTTTTTTCTTTTTTTCTAATTCTACCCGAAGCTCTTTTTCTTTTTTTTGAATTTGCTGTAATTCCTGCTCTTCTTCTTGTTTTTCTTGGGCTAATAGTTGTTTTTCCTGTTCTTCTTGTTCAAGTAATTTTTGTTTTTCATCTAACTGTTGCTGTAATAATTTAATTTGTTCTTGTAGTTTTTGTTGATGTGCAATGATTTCTCTGCCTTGTTTTTGACGATAGCGGCTATATTCCTGTATGTATTTTAATCGTTGATAGGCCTGATAAAAATCTTGTGCAGAGAATATAAATAATAGTTCATCTAATCCTTTAGATGACTGTTTGCGTTGAGCATGTTGCAACATTCGGACGTATTCTGCTTTTAATTTCTTTAAATCTTTTTGCAAAGCATCAATAGTTTGATTGGTAGTTTGTATTTCAGAATTAATTTTATTCAACTCTTGATTAATAGTTTGTATGAGTTCTTCCCGCATTTCTAATTTTTTCTTTAAAATAATAATCTGACTGATAGATAACTTTTTATTAACCGATGTTTCTTTAAGCATTTGATTAATAAGTTGTATTTCTTGCTCCAACTTTTTCTTTTTCTTTTCCAGATTAGATTTGGAATTGTTTTGAGCAAATAAAAAAACAAAAGGGAAAAACAGAATGATGACAAAAAAGTATGTTTTATAAGAAAAACGCATGTACAAAAACAATTGGGCAAATATAGCAGATTTTCAACGTCTTAAGGAAACATTTATATTTTCTACTTTTGCGACAATGAAAAATTTTTACTCTCAGAAATGGAACAAAAAACTTTTTACTTCTATTCAAAGACATCTTTGTGATTATTCTGATTTGATTGATTTTGCGAGTAATGATTATTTGGGCTTTGCAAAGGATGAAAGAATAAAAAATATCATTCAAGAACAGTTTGATAAAATCGCGTTCAAAGGTAGTACAGGTTCGCGTTTAATAAGTGGAAACAAAAAATGGATAGAAGATATTGAACATGATATTGCCCACATTCATCACTCCGAAGACGCATTGATTTTTCCATCGGCATACCAGGCCAATGTTGGCTTACTATCGTGCATAGCCGATAGACAAGATGTATATTTACTTGATGAACATTGTCATGCGTCTATTTACGATGGTGTTCGTTTAAGTTTTGCAAAATATTATAAGTTTAAGCATAATGATTTTGCAGACCTGAAAAAACGGATAGATACATGTTATGCTTCTTTTGATACCATTTATGTGGTTGTAGAAGGATTGTATTCAATGGAAGGGGACT
>JAOABO010000097.1 GCA_026418315.1 Bacteroidia bacterium | reverse complement strand
TAACAGTATGGGAGGATACGATATATTTAAATCCATTTACGATCCTGAAACAGGTAAATTTACACCTGCCGAAAATCTGGGCTATCCTATCAACTCTACCGACGATGATATGGGGATATGCGTTACTAAAAATAAAAAAGTAGCATACATCAGTGCCTATCGTCCCACCGGAATGGGTGATTTAGATATATATCGCATTAAGTTTTTAGATGAAGAACAACCGACTAAAATATTTCGTGGTAAGCTTTTTGCAAAAGATACCACCCACACATTAAATGCACAAGCCATGATTATTGCTACTAACAAGCAAAACAAAGAAGAATATACATTCAACACAAAAAATAACGGCGACTTTATTTTAGCACTCCAAGAAGGTGAATATACTTTGAATGTTGAAGTAGATGGATATGCTTCCTACCAAAAGGATATTAAAGTTTCAGATATTGGAAACATTGAAGAAGAATATATCAAAATTATTCTGCAACCTAAATAAGTCCCCTTGAAATACCATATTTTGCAATTGTTAGAGTTTAACCATTCGTACACAATCATTTCTTCTTAAAGCAAAAATATTCAGAATTGCCTTATTCAAATGGGAAACTTAATATAACGTTTGTAGAAAAACAGTGCTTGAGTACCTACCAAAGCGGTCGTTGAGTGTCCGCCCCGCCGAAGGCAGGCGAGAGTGCCGAATCGACCGCCCCAAGAAGATTGGCATTTCAGTGTGTTTTCCGACACTAAAGGTCGGAATTTTCAACTCGCTTCACTCACTAATCAATGCCCGTGTAATTGCAAAAAAATAAAGATTTTGAAAGATATTATGTCGAACAAGAAAATAATGTCATTTTTGGTAACAGGGTAATATCTTCTCTTACGAAATATTCTTCATTGAGCATATGGTATCATTCAATAAACTGTAAACAGATTCCAACACAACGAGATTTAAAAATATCACCTTTGCAATCAAAACAATCAAATAGGTACTAAGCAGATATCTTCAATTCTTTAATAATATTATCTGCTTTACCTATTTTTTCAATAATCCACAATATGTAACGAATATCTACACATATTGTTCTGTTGTATTGAGCGTCAAAATGAATTTTATGACTCAATGCTTCATAATTTCCGTCAAATGCTAATCCTATTAACTCTCCTTTACCGTTTAATACAGGTGAACCGGAATTTCCACCAGTAATATCATTGGTTGTAATGTAGGTTACCACTATATCATTCAATTGTTTATCTGCGTATTTTCCAAAGTCCTTTTTTTGGGCAGTTTCAACAAAATTTTGAGGCAAATCAAATTCATAATCCCCTGGTTTATACTTTTCCAATACTCCTTTTAATGTGCATACTTCTTTATATAATACAGCGTCTTTGGGGCTATATGATTTTACAATACCATAAGACAAACGCATAGTAAAATTAGCATCGGGATAAAATTCTTTTTTTCCTTTGTTCATTTCCAATAATCCTTTCTGATATTTTTGTTGTAATAAGAAATTGCAATTTTGAAACTTGTTAAACTCCGGTAATATTTTAGTGGTGTATATCTGATAAAAAGCATTTACTAACTGAATAGCAGGATCCTTTTCTAAAATTGACTTATCCGGGTTTTCAAACCATTTTGCAAATACATCGGGTTTTAGTAGTATGGTATTTTCATATATATTATTTATATAATTTTGATAAAGCATTTCTGTTGCTGAATTGTCCTTTAAAAAAGAAGTATAAACACTTTGAGGAACAAACTGTTCATGGATGTCATCTTTATATTTTTTTAATAGCACTGCTGCATTTTTTTTATCTGACGGAAGGTCTATTTGCTCATTGAGTTCTTTGATGACAGCAAGATATTTTTCTTTGTTTTTAATTATCTCTTCTTTTGAAAGGTTGAGCATTGATAATATTCTGTAAGTGTATGAAAGCAGTTGTGAACCAAGAATGCCTTCCTGAAAGTAAACTTTGGCCTTGCTGTAAGGTGTCCATCTGTCAAAGCATTGTTGAAACTCGTTCATTAAATTGACATACTCTGCTTTATTATTTTGTTTCGCCCATTCAATAAATTTTTGTTCATCATTTTGTTTTTGTTCCAATACTTTATATTTCAGTAATTGCTTATTTTCTCCATCAAAAAATTTCCAATAGTTGGCTACGCGGGCATAGTAGGATGCTAATTTTAATTTTACTGCTTCGCTTTTTTTCATTTCTTCCATCATATTTTTAAGACGAATATCCCGAAGTTCTACAGTATAAGGGTTTTCTATAGAAGTTTTTAATTTCACACCATAAGAAGTTTCAAAGCGATTAGTTCCGCCTGGAAATCCTAAAGTCATAGCATAAGAATTTTCTTTAATTCCTTTGATGCTCACAGGAATAACATATTTGGGTGTAAGTGGAATATTATCGGGAGAATAATCTGCGGGCTGTCCATTCTTATCGGCATATACTCTGAAAATACTAAAATCGGCTGTATGCCTTGGCCACTCCCAATTATCAGTATCACCGCCAAATTTTCCTAAGCTTTCAGACGGGGTGCCTACTAACCTCACATCTTTATACCTTTTATACACAAACAATATATATTGATTTCCAGAAAACATGGGAACTACCCTGGCTTCGCAATTAGTGTTTTTTTCTGTTTCCGTAAGTTCATTTTGCGCTATTTTATTTAATATTTTCGGAAGTTCTTCAATTGTTTTGGAAGCGTCTATGTTTTTTAATTCTACTTGCACTTTATCTGTTACATCTTTTATTCTTTCTAAAAATTGAACGGTAAGATCCGGAACATGAATTTCTTCATTTATGTTTTTTGCCCAAAAGCCGTTTTTCAAATAATTATGCTCTACTGTACTGACTTTAGCAATAGCATCATATCCACAATGATGATTAGTAAAAATTAAACCTTTGCTACTTACAATTTCGCCAGTGCATCCTCCACCAAAAATAATCACAGCATCTTTTAATGATGATTGATTAGCACTATATATTTGCTCTTTGGTAAGCTTTAATCCTTTTTTAACCATTTTCTGATAGGTCTTTTCTCCAATCAAAAAAGGGAGCCACATTCCTTCATCTGCCAGTACTGTATATTGAAAATTGAATAATAAAATTAGGTTGAATAGGACAAAAATTTTTTTCATAGATTTAATTTTTTCGCTGCAAATAAAAGAGAAATATACTAAAAAATAATACACTTTTTAGATAAAATGATATTTTTTGATGATGAACTTTTTTGAGAAGACCTCAAAAAATCAATTATTACACTTTCATTACCATTCGGCTGGTCCAAATTTTTGAGTAATTGCGCTTTCAGGAAAGGCCTCAAAAAAGAATTGATCAAATAAAAAACTAATATTAAATACATAGATAGGCCCATTCAGTTGGCTAAGGAGTTTTTTATCATGGTGCCATACAAATCTATATCCTAAATTGGTAGATAATGCAAGGAATTTTAATAATTTGTATTGTATAGAAACAGTGGGCTCATACACCAACATATTTCTTTTAAACATTTGATTTTTAAAACTTAAGTTTTTCTGTTCTTGTATCCATGAGCTTCCCCATCCAAATTGAAGAGGAACGGAGTATTCCCATCGTTTGGTTTTATGATATACAAACTTCATATAAATGCTCCAGTAACCCATTTTAAAATATCCTCGGGTTGTATCATCCAAGTTGTCGTAAAAATATTTTACACTGTTATATGTCTTTGTGCGCAGCCAGTTATAGGAAATGCCGGTTCTAAATTTTTTACCGAATCGAAGTCCTATTTTTACTCCGGTAAATTTGACGTTGTCATTCAACAATAAAGAGTTTCTGGTTTCAAAATTAAAATCCACGCCGGGTTTTTGTTTAAGATGAAAGTACAAGGTATCCATCATTTGTGCATACGAGGGAATGGATAAGAGACACAACAAAAAAGGAAAACATTTTTGCATTGGAATTATTGTTGGCTCAGATATTTCAATGCTTCGTAACCAAATAATTTTTGATTATCTTTATATACTGTAATAAAAGCATCATTAATACCAAGAGCAATCATTTGTTCTCTTAATTTAGCTGCATACTTTGGTGCTACAAAATTTCCGACTGTATAAATATAAAGTCCATTAATATAATGTACTTCTATTGGCCAGTTTTGTATTTTAAAGTATTTATCTGCAGTTTCTTTTGGCACTCTGTTTTTAAAAGCACCAATCTGTACTCTGAAACATATTCCCGCATTATCTGATTTTACACCGTTTTCAGGAGTTGGTTCTGGTCTTTTGGTAACATTGTTGGTAAATACTAAAGTAGGATCAAAAGCAGGTGCAGAAGAAGATTGCTCTACAATAGCGTTATTTGCAGATGGATTATTAACAACACCTAAATTGGCTGCTGCTGCCTCATCCGGAAATATAATGGGTTGTGGAGTAGCATAGCGGATGTTTTTATTTTCCCGAGTTAATTTTTCTGCCTGAGGATAAAAAATTCTTTTGCCATTCCAGTATGCACAAATAAAAGCGTCTTTCATTCCCAAAGCAATCACTTTATTAAGATCTTTTTGTACCTGCGAGATATTATCATAAATACCAGCAGAATAGCGATAAAATTTATCATCTATCTTATCCCGTACAATGGGCTTAATGTACTTAAATGTAGCATCACTTACATTTTTTCCATATACGCCTACCTGTATGGTATAATACAAGTCATTGATTTCTTCAGCATCTTTGATATTCACTGTTGATTGAGCCATCTCTGTTTTTTGAGTGGTTTCCATTAAAGTGGTATAAGTGGGGATATTGGCTTTTTCCAATACATTGGTAGTGGCAAAAGGATTGATTTTTACTTCTTGTTGCTTTTCTTTTTTCATTAATTCCAACGCTTCGCTAAGAGAAATTCTTTTTCCATTATAGTATGCAATGACAAAAGCATCGGTATAGCCCAAATTTCGGAAGTTGTTTTTTAAGGCAATGGCTTCCTGTACATCTTGCATTTGTCCAACAAGGTAGCGGTATAAATTATTTTCAGTAGTTTGAGAAAAAACAGGACTAATGCCATTAAAAAAATTATTTGGTAAAGGATTTTTGAATGCTCCTACCTGTACTGAAAAGATAAGACCTTCAGGTAATTGTGGATTGAGTGGGATAGGTTTTGCATCTGAATAAGCGGATGTTTTTGAAATTTTTAGTGACTTTATTTGTGGAATAAAATTATTGATAATTTCTGTAGTATTATCGGGCTTATTCTGATTTTGTGCAACTTGTTGATTTTGTTGATTGACCGGTTTGTTCTGATTTTGTGCAACTTGTTGATTTTGCTGATTGACCGGTTTGTTCTCATTTTGTGCAACTTGTTGATTTTGCTGATTGACCGGTTTGTTCTCATTTTGTGCAACTTGTTGATTTTGCTGATTGACCGGTTTGTTCTGATTTTGCTGGTTATTGGGAGGTTCTGTATTAGCAAGAGGTGTTGCAGAAAGTAATTGCATGGCTTGTTGTTGTAATTGAACGGCTTTTATTTGTAGTTCCAGTTTTTTATTAATGTCAGTTGTATTTTTTGACTCGGTGATTAACTTTTGTGCTTCGGTAAGTAATTTTCCTGCGGGGGTATTAGAATATTTCGGATAAAGACGGGTAATTTCCATATTCAGATTATTGTTCAATGCTTCCCACTCTTTTATTTGTTTGAGCAGGTTACTTTGATATTTTATGCTTAAGGGCAGAGGATCGTTGATGTTAATAGGAATATCCTGTTTTTTAGCGTCTGATTTGTACTTTTGTAATTGAGTAATAAGCTGCTGTTGTGTCTGTATATATTCTTGTTGTTTAATTTTTACGTTTTGCATAGCACCGAGTTGTGCAGAAGGGTTAGAAATATTAAGCGCGTCTTTGATTAAAGATTCTTCCTGTTTTTTTAATTTTTGTATTTCATTCATGGTGTTGATTACAGAATTTTTTTCATCGGATTTATTGGACGGAATAGAATTAATGAGTTCATTTAATAAGGTCTGTTGCGAGTTGTATTCTGATTGATTAATAATTATTTCATTGGCCATTTGCAAGAGCTTTTTCTCCTGTACGAGGGCAGTAGTTCTGTCAAATTCTAACTGAAGTTCGGCTTTTTTCTTTTGGTCTGTAGTTTGGGTAATTTTTTGTTTCAGGTCAATTGCTTTATTGGTAAGTTGTGTAATCTCTGCATTGATTAACTCGTTATTTTTCAAAACCTCTTCTTTTGATTTTACAACAGGGTTGTTTGTTTTGAGATTATCTTCTATTTGTTTTTGTTCTTGAATTAATGATTGAATTTGCTGCAAAGAAGTTGTAGATAAATTCACAGGGATCTTTTGTACAACAGATAAAGCCGTGTCTTTGGTTGCTTGTGGTGAAGATATTGCATTGTTTTGTTTTAAATATTCATTTCCTACAATACCAGTTGCTTGAGTAATGCTAACCAGTTGACGAAGTTGCTGTAATAATTGCAATTGATTGTTAATAATAGTATTCTGAGATTCTTTTGTGGGATTATTTTGGTTAGAAGCAATTTGTGTTTCAATATTTTTTTTAATTTCTTTTAATTGATTTAAAGATTGCGAATAGCTGGGATTACTTTTTATTTTTTGCGATGTGTCTGCAATAGTCAATAAGTAATTAGATTCTAAATCGTTTGCACTGATATATTGTTTTTGAAGTTGGATATAATTAGTATGTATTTGCTGTTTTTCATTTTGTAGGGTTTCATTGATATTATTGGGCGGAAAAGCAATGTTGTTTTG
>JAOABO010000096.1:6174-6923 GCA_026418315.1 Bacteroidia bacterium | reverse complement strand
ATTATTATTGGTGGAGCAATGGCTTTCACATTTATCAAGGCAAAAGGCGGAAATGTTGGAAAATCACTTTGTGAAGATGAACACATTAAAACAGTGCTTGATTTTTTAACAGAAGTAGAAGTAAAAAACTCAAAAGAGATTAGAAACATTAAAATATATTTACCTGTAGATGCTATTTGTGCAAAAGAATTTGCAGATACTTCAGATAAAATGACGGTCGATATTTACAATATACCAAACGACTTAATGGGGTTAGATATTGGTCCCAAAAGCATTGACTTATTTAAAGATGCCATTACATCCAGTAAAAGCATTTTATGGAATGGTCCAATGGGCGTATTTGAATTTTCTAATTTTGAAGAAGGGACAAAACAAATAGCTTTATCTGTTGCAGAAATTACAGAAAAAAATAATATATATTCTGTTGTAGGCGGTGGAGATAGTGTTGCTGCCATCAATAAATACCATTTAGAAAATAAATTAAGTTTTATTAGTACTGGTGGCGGTGCCATGTTAGAATTTGTTGAAAACGGAACTTTGCCGGGTATCGCTGCAATAGAAAAATAACTGATTGTGAAAATAGGATTAGTATTATCAGGCGGAGGAGCAAGAGGGGCTGCTCACATAGGAGTAATCAAGGCACTGCAAGAATTCAACATTCCTGTTCACTATATTTCAGGAACCAGTGCTGGAGCACTCGTAGGAGCATTTATTGCCAATAAGTACCCACCAATTGAAATCCTTAATAT
>JAOABO010000096.1:0-6164 GCA_026418315.1 Bacteroidia bacterium | reverse complement strand
CAATACCTATAGGTTCTTTTCTTGCTAATAAATATTACTCAAAAAATAAAAATGTTTGATTGGCACACCCTTACCATTGGCTCTTTAGGTTTTTTAAAAATGAGTTCCATTGAAAAAGTTTTACATGAATATCTTCCTCAACAGTTTTCATCACTATCTATTCCCTTATATGTATGTGCCACAGATATTATCAACAATCAAACAGTGTTTTTTAGCGAAGGCGATTTAATACCCGCATTGCTTGCATCATCCAGCATTCCTGTAATTTATGAACCTGTCAAATATAAAGGCACTTATTTGGTAGATGGAGGTGTAATCAATAATTTGCCTGTTGAAATTCTGAGGAACAAATGCGATAAAATTATTGCCGTACATGTTAATCATTTATCTAACGAAAAAAAAGAAATCAGTTTTAAGGATATTATTGAAAAAAGCTTTCATTTATCTATCAATCATTCTGTGTACTCCAAACTGAATGCAATAGATATATTTATTGACCCCCCTAATATGAGCAAGTTCAGTATGTTTGATACCAAAAATGCACCGCACATTTTTGAATATGCTTATGATTATACTTGTCAAATGAAAAATATGATTTTAAGCAATTTAAATTTGTAAAAGGTATTTTGCTTATAATATTTCAACTAACTGTTTCTTACCCATTAAAAGTAAGCCACTAGTTGCATCAACAATTAAAAGATATGAAATGACGCGTGCTTTGATTTTCACTATTTAAGATGATAGTTAAAAATAAATATCCAAGTATTTATTTAGCAACTATAGTTCTTTTTGTATCTTCAGAATTTCTGTCAAAATCTACAACGATAGGCGTAGATATACATAAAGAAGAATAAGTACCAATTATTCTACCTATGAGTAATGCAAAGATAAATCCTCTGATACTTTCTCCACCAAAAATAAATATGACTACAAGTACAAAAAACACAGTCAAAGAAGTTAAGATAGTTCTGCTCAATGTGCTATTCAGCGCATAATTGATTAAATTTATTCTTTCCTGACCTTTCACATCTGTTTTTCCGCTTTCAGATAATCTTTCACGAATTCTATCAAATACTACCACTGTTTCAGTCATAGTATAACCCATTACCGTCAAAATTGCAGCAATAAAATCCTGGCCTATTTCTAATGAAAAAGGCACAATATTGTCAAATATGGTATAAAAAGATAACACTATCAGTACATCATGAAATAAAGCAACAACAGAGCCAAGCCCATACTGCCATTTTTTAAAGCGAATAACTATGTAAATAAACATAACCAATGTAGAAAATAAGATGGCACCATAAGCACCATAAACAATGTCTGTAGCAATAGTAGGACCCACCTTTTGTTGCTGCATAATTTCATATTTTAAGTTCAACTTGTTTAACCCACTTTGAACAGCTTGTTCAGCATCGGCATCTGCAGTAGCCGAATTATCGTCTACTTTGTAGGTGGTAGTAATTTTAACCTGATTAGCACTTCCAATGGTTTTTACTTCAGGTGTTTCTCCTAAAATATTCATGAGTGATTTTTTAATATCTTCGGTATTGACGTCCTTTTCAAATCTAATAGAATACGTTCTTCCTCCTTTAAAATCTACACCTAAATTAAAACCTCCATTTTTAATATAAAAAATAATTCCTAAAAGAATAATAACAGAAGACAAAGCGTAATACAGTTTTCTTTTTTCTACAAACTTGATGTTAATGTTTTTGAAAGCATTGCGTGTAAAGTTATTATCAAATGATACATCTTGTTTTTTCTCTATCATCCAGTCAAATATCAGACGAGACAGTAAAACAGCGGTAAACAAAGATGAACCAATACCTATCAGTAAAGTGGTTGCAAATCCTTGTACAGGACCAGAGCCAAAAGTCATGAGTATAATAGCCAGTATAGCAAGAGTAGCATTAGAGTCAATAATGGAAGACATGGCATGTTTGTATCCTTCACTGATAGCACTGGACATGGATTTTCCAACTGCTAATTCTTCTCTGATTCTTTCAAATATCAAGATATTAGCATCTACTGCTAAACCAATAGTTAATACAATACCTGCTATACCCGGTAGAGTGAGCACTGCGCCCAATGAAGTAAGTATTCCCATAATAAAAAACATGTTTATGATTAAAACAATATTAGCCACAATACCAGCTTTGTTGTAATACAATACCATAAATGCCAATATCACTAATAATGCTATCAGGAATGAATTTAATCCGGATTGAATGGCTTCTTTTCCTAAAGTAGGTCCTACAATATTTTCTTCTACAATACGGGCAGGTGCGGGTAATTTTCCTGCACTCAATATAGCCACCAGGGCGTCTGCTTCTTCAGGGGTAAAATCTCCTGTAATTTGCGATTGTCCTCCTGAAATTTCTGATTGAACACGGGGTGCAGAGTACACCATATTATCCATCACTATAGCAATACATCTGCCGGGTTTGTTGCCTTCGGGCTTATTAGCACGGGTAAGTAATTGCCATTTTTTGGCTGCTTCACTGTTCATGGTCATGCTAATGTATGGATGCCCGCCACTTCTTTGATCAAAATCTTTACGGGCAGATGTAATAATATCTCCATACAATGCTGCTTTTCCATTTTTATCTGTTACTTTAATAGCATACAGTTCAAATGCTTCTACGTTTTTATCTTTATCAATTTTCTTGGCTTTTGCACTCCACATGAATTTCAACTTAGAAGGAAAAACAGATTTAACTTTTGGATGATTGAGCCAATAATTGACTTTAGATGTATCATTCTTTAAAGCATACCCAACTACAGGACCGGGCGAATAATAATATTGTTTTCCATCTGAGTAAATATTGGGCTTTAGTGGTGAAATTTGAGAATATAGCGGATAACGTTTTAAAGCATTTTGGTAAGCGGTATCTTGCTTGGGTTGAACAGGTGCAGCGGCTGGTTTGATAGCAGAATCAGATAATTTTTTATCAGGGTTTTTATTTTTAGATGTATCTGTTTGGGCTATAGCAGCAGTATCTTTTTTGTTTTGAATAGTATCAGTCAATTGACGAATTTTTTCATTTGCTTTTTCAAGATATTGGGCTATTTCCTGATTTTCATAGGTTTCCCAAAACTCAAGATTAGCAGTTCCTTGTAATAGTTCTCTCACTCTTGCTTTATCTTTAACGCCAGGCAGTTCTACCAATATTCTACCAGTATTTCCCAAAGAGCGAATATTGGGCTGAGTAACACCAAATCTGTCTATACGAGACCTTAATGTTTTTTCTGCATTAGCTATGGCATCATCTACTTGTTCTCTAATAAATTCTATTACTTTGTCGTTAGAAGCGTTGTAATCAATTCTGCCTTTATTTTCAGGTATTTGAAAAAGAGGTGCTAATTTTCCAGAGGGATTTATTTTCTGATACTCTTTGTAGAATAAGGTTACAAAATCATCGTTATTGACTTTACCATATTTTTTTTGGGCTTCAGTAAGTGCTCTCTGAAAAGCAGGGTCCTGAGAGTTATTGGTAAGATTTTTGATAATATCAGGCACAGAAACTTCTAATGTTACATTCATTCCTCCTTTAAGGTCTAATCCAAGGTTGAGTTCTCTTCTTTTAATATCTTCATAAGTATAAGAGGTGATAAAAATATCATAAACATTCACCGTTTTGATGGAATCAAGATAATGTTCTGTAATATGATTTTTTAATGAGTCAATGAAAGATTGATAGGCAGACGGATTGTTTTTTGATTTTTCTTTGGCAATTTTTTGGTAATAGGGTGAATTTACAATATTTTCAGCATATTCTTCGGCTTCTTTTTCAATGCTTTTTGATTTCCATGTAAAAGAAAGATAGAAGATACAAGCTAATCCCATTAAAACCGTAAATACTTTAATAAATCCTTTGTTTTGCATAAGTCGTTTTTTTATTTTTTCTTTAAAACAGGCGGCAATAATAGATAAAATAATACATAATACAAAAAATTAGATATTCCATTATTTTACCTTCAGGTCAAACTCTACTCTTCTATTAACGGCATGTTCATCATCAGTACAAGGAACGCCGTTTTTGCAATGATTAAGTATATTTTCTTCACCTAATCCTTTAGCAATAATTCTATCGGCACTAATGCCTTTTTGTATCAAATAATTTTTTACGGCATTGGCTCTTTTATGGCTAAGTTCTAAGTTATATTTGTCGTCTGCACGACTGTCTGTGTATGCTCTGGTTTCTATATTGTATTGAGGATTATTCAGCATAATGGTAAGTACTTTCTTTAAAATTTTTTCACCTTCATAGGTAATGTTATATTGATTAGTTACAAAGTATAAATGCTCTGTGATGGTAGGAATATTGTTATTTTTTAACTTCAAAGAAGATATGTTAAGCCAAGGATCATCACTATATATTTCAGATAATTTTTTTTGCTCATAATCCAGTAAATTAAAGATAAATGGATTGTTTTTAACCATGTATAATAGTTTCACCAATTGGTCATTAGAAGAATACAAGAGTATTTTTGAACTGGTAACTATGCTGTTAGAGGGATCATAAAACTTAAACGAGTACTTCATATATGGTACAAATGCAAATATAAAAGAGCCAAAGTTGTCTGTAATAGTGCTATCTACTACTTTTCCGTATTCATTGATAAGATAAATCTTTAAATCTGACACAGGATTATTGGCATTTTCGTTATATACCTTTCCCTTAATGTTCATCTTTAAAAGTGATTCATTGATAAGAAGATTATCAAATTTTTTATTGTTGTCGGCTCGGAAAGAACAAACTATTTGATTTTCAGCAAGTGAGCTGTCTATTTCACATATTGGTTCATCAATATTATTGTACAACATGGCTTTGTATGGTCTTTTAATCGCATCTTTTTTAACAGCAATTTGATAAATGTATCCTGGTTTAATATCCTGAAATACAAATGCACCAAAAATGTTGGTTTTAGTACTTTGAATAATAGTACCGTTTTGATTTAAAAGAAACACTGGTTCTTCTGCATAAAAAACAACAGAGGTATCGCATTCTTTATAAATTTTTCCCCCAATAAAAAAACTAAATCTATTATCAATTAAGGAACGGGCAAGAGATTGAGAAAGCAGTATTTCAACTTTTGTATCGGTAATTTTAGTTTCATATAGAAGGTTCTTTTTTGAATCAGCTAATATGAGTGTTTTTCCTATGGCTTCTTTTTCTTTTAGGTCAATAAACAAACTATGGGCACTATCTGCATAAACTTTATTGAAAAAAAATTGGCCAAAATTATTAGTTTGCTTGTAAAAATATGGCATCTTATTGGATTTAAAGAGTACCACATCTTTTTTGGAAAGGGGAGTTGAATTATTACCAGCTTTAATGTACAGTGTACCTGCCCAATTGTATGGAATTTTGATTGGCTTGTTAGTTTCTATAATATCTTGTTCTTCTCTAAATATTTTTTGAATAATCATTTTATTATATGCAACATCATCTTCAAATTTTTTTCCGTTAAAAATTATTCTGTGTAAAGGTTGTTTGAAAAGCACTGATGTATCTACTGTTTCAGTAGATGGAATAAATTCTACATCTATTTCATAGTAATAATTATTATACAAACTGTTTTCATTCATATTATTACTGATAATTTCAAAAAACATTTGGTGTGCTTTAGGATGAGAAAAAACAATTTTGTAATTATTTCCTGTTTCTAAATCAATTTTATACAGGTTAGATTTATTTATTTGAACACTTTCTATCAGATTGCCTTTTGCCATGTCAAACACAGATACATGCACTCCACTTAAAGGTTTTTCATTCAAAATAAAATGAGCAGTAAATTTTAACTCCTGTGCGTTAATATAAAAATACGATAAAAAATAAAGAACTATATAGCTACCTATTCTTACATTCATTTTAGAAAATTATGCGGCAAATGTAAAAAAATTTATGGAGTAGATGTAGCCACCGGTAAAATTTTACCATTGAAAAACAAGTGTCCATTTACTGCAAACCATCCAATAAACTGAGCCATTTCTGCAGCTGTTAATGGAGCTTTCATTTCCGGAAAGGCATTGGAAAACATTTCTGTTTGAACAGCCCCAAGCGCCAAAGCATTACATTTAACTGAATACCCTTTCAACTCTTCTGCCAAACATTCTGTCAATATACTTAAAGCCCCTTTAGATGAAGAATATGCAC
>JAOABO010000095.1 GCA_026418315.1 Bacteroidia bacterium | reverse complement strand
ATTATTTTGTTAAAATTTCCATTTTGGAAATTAAAAATTTAATTCATTAAATTTGCCGCCTTAAAAATTAAAACTATGTCAGAAATTGCAAGCAAAGTAAAATCAATCATTGTAGACAAATTAGGTGTAGATGAAAAAGAAGTAACAGAAACTGCGAAATTTACAGATTTGGGAGCAGATTCTTTAGATACCGTTGAACTTATCATGGAATTTGAAAAAGAATTTGACATTGCCATTCCTGATGAGCAAGCAGAAAAAATTTCTACAGTAGGAGAAGCTATTTCCTACATTGAGTCAAATGTAAAAAAATAAAAAGTACTCATGCTTTCACCAAAGAGAGTAGTTGTAACAGGTATTGGCGCCATTACCCCAATTGGAAATAATGTGCAGGAATACTGGACAAATCTTCTGAACGGAGTAAGTGGCGCTGCACCTATAACCAGGTTTGATGCCTCTAAATTTAAAACCCGCTTTGCCTGCGAAGTTAAAAATTTTAATGTATTAGATTACTTTGATAAAAAAGAAGCCCGTAAAGTAGATACTTACACCCATTATGGCATGGCGGCCGCAGTACAATCTATCAATGATTCAGGGATTGCTGCTGATAATATTAATAAAGACGAAGTTGGGGTCATTTGGGGTTCAGGCATTGGAGGGTTAGATACTTTTCAGCAGGAAACCTTTGCTTTTGCCAAAGGCGACGGAACACCTCGCTTTAATCCCTTCTTTATACCTAAAATGATAGCTGATATATGCAGTGGTCATATTTCTATTCGTTACGGATTCAGAGGTCCTAACTTTACCACCGTTTCTGCCTGTGCTTCATCTACTAATGCTATTATTGATGCTTTCAACTATATTCGTTGGGGCAAAGCCATTGCTATCATTGCCGGAGGCAGTGAAGCTGCTATTAATGAATCTGGTATTGGCGGATTTAATGCTGCCCAAGCATTGAGTACCAATAATGAAAATTATCTTACTGCTTCTCGCCCTTATGACAAAGACCGAGATGGTTTTGTATTAGGCGAAGGCGCAGGTGCTTTGGTTTTAGAAGAATTAGAACACGCTTTAAACAGAGGAGCAAAAATCTATGCAGAAATTGCCGGTGGAGGAATGAGTGCAGATGCCTATCATATTACAGCACCACATCCTGAAGGACTTGGTGCAAAACTAGTGATGCAAAGGGCCCTGCAAGATGCAGGCATGCATATTACTGATGTAGACTACATTAACACCCATGGCACCTCTACCCCACTTGGTGATGTTGCTGAATTAAAAGCAATTCTGTCTTTATTTGGAGAACATGCTTATCGGTTAAATATTAGTTCTACCAAATCCATGACCGGGCATTTGTTAGGTGCAGCAGGAGTCATAGAAGCTATCGCAACCTTACTAGCTGTACAGAATGATGCTATCCCACCTACTATTAATCACTTTACTGACGACCCTGAAATAGACCCAAAATTAAACCTTACTTTTAATAAAATGCAAAAAAGAAAAGTCAATGTAGCTATGAGTAATACTTTTGGGTTTGGTGGGCATAATGCAGCAATTGTGATAAAGAAATATATCCCTTAAAAAAACAGAAGTTTGTTTAATTTCTGGAAAAAAAAGCAAGACCCTTACACTCAAAAATTAAATGATTTTCTTGGTTTTGAAATAAAAAATATTAATCTTTACAAAGAAGCTTTTACCCACCCAAGTAAAAAATTAAATTATAACTATCAGAGATTAGAATTTTTAGGAGATGCAGTCCTCAACTATGTGGTGGCATTATATCTTTTTAATAAATTTGAAGGCATATCAGAAGGAGAACTGTCAAAATTAAGAACTAAGCTTGTTAATAAACAAATACTCAAAGAAATTGCAATTAAATTAAACATTGCTCAATGGATTGAGCATAACCTGACAATAACAGAATTAGATAAATCATCTGTTTATTGTGATGTAATAGAATCTCTGATAGGAGCAATAGCTATAGACAAAGGCATCCAATTTGCTGCAAAGTTTATAGATGAAAAAATTATTCAACAAGTAAAAGAGGTTTCAGAAATAGAAGACACTGACTATAAATCTCAAATCATACAAATTGCTCAAAAATACAAATGGAAATTTAAATTTATTGTTGAAGGTATAGAAAAACAGAATAGTGAAAAAATATTTAGGATAGGATTATACCTGAATAACGAAAAAACTTCAGAAGGAAAGCATTACAATAAAAAACAGGCAGAACAAATGGCTTCAAAAGAAGCATTGAAAAACTTGAATATCCTTACTTAGTTTTTTTCCTGACTACTACATACACAACTGTTTTACATAAATAACCAATATCTCTAATTTCAATAAGTTGTATTAAATGTAGTAGTCAAGAAAAAAATAAGTTTATTACCTCAAATTCAACATTTCTGAATACTTTGGAAGTGGCCAATATTCATCGGCTACAATCAGTTCTAACTTATCGGCATGATAGCGAATAGTATCAAAATAGGGCTTTACCTTTTCACAATAAGCAAACGCTCTTTCTTCAATATTATCAATAGCATTGGCTTTTTTTCTCTCTTCTGTCATATCAATAGCCGCTTTTCTTAAAACATTAACTCTTTCAGATATTTCTTTGACAATTTCTAAATGAGGAGCAATCAGGTTATCATTTTCTTCACTATTACCAGATACACCAATATTGACACCAGAATAAATTTCTCTTAATCCTTTGACTGTTTCAACTAATTTATTTTGATATTTCAATGCAGCAGGAATAATAGTGTTGTATACCATTTCGGCCATTACTCTGGATTCTATTTGAACTTTTTTAATGTAAGTTTCAAGTTGAATTTCGTGTCTTGCTTCTATTTCTCTTTCTGTAAGAATATGACATTCTTCAAATAATTTTTTTATTTTTTTATCATGATAAA
Source organism: Bacteroidia bacterium (assembly GCA_026418315.1). Classification (GTDB taxonomy): domain Bacteria; phylum Bacteroidota; class Bacteroidia; order B-17B0; family Aurantibacillaceae; genus BPGX01. The sequence goes on along the minus strand of JAOABO010000095.1, from coordinate 4,082 downwards.
CCTTTAGTGCTTCTGGTGTACTGGTAAAATTATTCAAACCTCTTTTCTTGGCTTCTTTTTTCCATTCTTCGCTGTATCCATTGCCTTCAAAACGAATTTTTTTAGAAGCAGTAATGTATTTTTTGATTACTTGAAAAATTGCTTCGTCTTTATCTTGTCCTTTATCAATTAATGTATCTACTTCTTTTTTGAACTCCATTAATGTTTTAGCTACTATTAAGTTTAAAACCATCATGGCATTGCCACAATTAGCTGATGAGCCCACTGCCCTGAATTCAAATTTATTTCCCGTAAAAGCAAAAGGCGAAGTTCTGTTTCTGTCGGTATTATCTAATAGTATTTCAGGAATTTTTCCAATGCCTAATTTTAACGCTGTTTTTTCTTCAGGGCTCATTTTTCCCACCGGTACATTTTTCTCTAATTCATCTAAGACATCCGATAAATATTTTCCAATAAATACAGACATAATAGCCGGCGGCGCCTCATTAGCCCCTAAACGATGGTCATTAGATGCACTAGCAATACTAGCTCTGAGTAAATCTGCATAATCATGCACGGCTTTGATTACATTGACAAAGAAGGTTAAAAATTGTAAATTGGTTTTTGGTGTTTTACCGGGGCTTAATAGGTTTTTTCCTGTGTTGGTAGCTAAGCTCCAGTTGTTATGTTTTCCGCTACCATTTACGCCTGCAAAGGGTTTTTCATGAAATAATACTCTGAAACCGTGACGAATAGCCACTTTTTCCATCACATCCATCAGCAGTACATTATGATCTACTGCTACACTCACTTCTTCAAAAATAGGGGCACATTCAAACTGCGCAGGAGCTACTTCATTATGTCGGGTTTTTACAGGAATACCGAGTAAATGGCATTCATATTCAAAATCTTTCATGAAAGCCGATACTCTTTCAGGAATAGAACCCCAGTAATGGTCTTCTAATTGCTGACCTTTTGCAGGAGCGTGTCCAAACAATGTTCTGCCGGATTGCTGAATATCGTAACGGGCATTGTAATAAGCTGCATCAATCAAAAAATATTCTTGCTCCCAACCCAATGTGGCATATACTTTGGTTATATTTTTATCAAAGTATTGACATACCTCTGTAGCGGCTTTGTCTAATATATGCAAAGAACGAAGCAAGGGAGTTTTGTAATCCAAAGTTTCACCCGTATAAGATACAAAAATAGAAGGAATGCAAAGTGTGCCATCTATGATAAAGGCAGGAGACGTAGGATCCCATGCGGTATAACCTCTTGCTTCAAAGGTATTACGAATACCTCCGCTTGGAAAAGAAGAAGCATCGGGCTCTTGCTGTGCTAATTGATTACCGCTGAATTTTTCTATTACTTTTCCTTCGCCGGCCCATTCCATAAAAGCATCGTGTTTTTCAGCGGTTTCTCCATTCAATGGCTGAAACCAATGGGTGTAGTGTGTAACACCTTTGCTCATAGCCCATGATTTCATAGCTTCGGCCACTTCAGATGCTATTTTTCTGTCAATGGGTACGCCTTTGTCAATAGATTCTTTTACTTTTTCATACGTATCTTCAGATAAGTATTTACGCATTTTATCCAATGTAAAAACATTTTCTGCAAAATACTCGCTGATTTGTTTTTCTCCTTTATAAAATTGGAGTGGTTGTTTGTTCAAAATTTCCTGAAAGGCAATTAATCTTTTATTCATAAAATCAAATTTTTGTGCAAAAGTATGAAAAATTTAGGGGGCATTATTTAAAAAATTATTATTTTTTATCCACATTTTGATAAAAATAGGGGGGTATATTTATAAATAATCTATTTTTTAAGATGGCTTGTATTTTTGAACGGAAAAATGGAGTTGTCTGATTATTTTAACAGAAGATAAAGCAGATAATTGTATAGACGCCTGCTTTGCCTTGATAAATTGTTCTACATCCTGAATAGTTTGAATATCATCGGAATAAATCAGTAGTATATACATTTTATCAGGATTTAATTTAACAAGATATTCTGTTTCAAATGTATTGGTATCAAACAGTGTTCTTTGTTGTTTTTCTTTACAGTAAAAGTTTTTTATCAAGAATACATCTGTATTGTAATAATTTAATCGTGAATAGAACAAAGCGTATTTAAAAGAATGAAAAGATGCATGGTCTTCTATATTTCCAAAATACTGAATAATCTTAAAATTTTGCCTGATGCTTTTGCCTAATATATTTAATAAAGTATAAACACCATGCTCGGTATAATTGAAAGCCGAAACAATAAGATTATTTGGAATTGGCTCCATTGGTTTGTGTTTTATTAGATGAAGGTATAAACAGCATCATAAAAGCGATAAAAATGGCCACTATACCACTCAAAATAAAAGGAAAAGAAGAATTAAAGCTTGCCCATAACCAACCTGCCAATGAATTAGATATCAAGTATGTAAAACTTTGAAAAGTAGTAAACAATCCTATTGCAGAAGCCGTATGTTTTTGGTCTGATAAATTACTCAACAGTGCTTTTATGTTTCCCTCAATGGCAGCCGAATAAATGCCATACAGAATAAATAAAATGAGCATATCGGCCCATGAATTAAAAAAAGAAATACCTGCATAAACAATACCAAAAAAGAATAATCCCATTGCAATTGTATTTTTTAGTCCCAATTTATCGCCTATTATGCCAAATGGAAATGCAAACATGGCATATGAAATATTATAGATAATATACAACAATATCACTTCATGGTCTTGTATGCCATTGGTTTTAGCTTTTAAGAGCAAAAGCATATCACTGCTATTAAAAACATAAAATACAATGAGTAAAATACTGGCTATTTTATAGTCCCTGCTACTGATTTTCCAGTAATCAAACAACTCATTTATTTTTATCTTTTTAAGATTTTTTTCTAAGGGCACCTTATTTGTTTCTATAATCAAAAAAGAAAATAGCATAGCCAATAGTCCCGGAAAAAATGAAAGCAAAAATAAGTTTTGATAATTCCACTGGTATAAAGATAACAAAGCCAGTGTAATCGCTGGCCCAACCGCTGCTCCTAATGTGTCTATGCTTCTGTGAAATCCAAATACTTTTCCTTTGTTGGCTTCGCTTGATTCATCTGAAAGCAATGCATCTCTTGGAGCAGTTCTTATGCCTTTTCCCAAACGGTCTGCTACTCTATTGAATAATATCCAAAAATAATTTTGAAAAACAATCATCAATGGTTTACTAACAGCACTTAATCCATAACCGGCAATAACAAAAATTTTTCTTTTTCTGATTCTATCACTCCAAATTCCAAAATATGTTTTACTCAGTGCAGAAATAGTTTCTGCCAATCCTTCCATAATGCTAATGCCTGTAATGCTTATGCCTATACCACTCAAGTAAAGAGGAATTACTGGATATAACATTTCAGACGCCACATCGGTAAAAAAACTAATCAAAGACAAAAACAATATGTTTTTGGTAATAAAATTCAACTTCATACGGCCAAAAATAAAGAATATAAATTGCTTTCATACACATCTTTAAGTACTTTTGTCCAAGCATCAGAATAAATGATACCAGCAAAAAAGTTTTTTTCAGCAAAAGAAAAAGAAAAAATTATACACTGCATACAAAAAGCAGAAAGCCAAACTACTGCAGAAATCAGAATACATATTGACAATATTTGTTTTGGTAATCCTATAGAAAGAGCAAAAAAAATTTTTATGAAGAACAATATGCACGTAACTCAACACCGAAATGGCGTATTGTTTTATTTTGCTGTTTGGAGCAGAAAACTTGCCATTATAGGCGATGAAGGAATTTATCAAAAAGTACCGCAAGAAGAATGGGATAATCTGGTCAACCAGTTAATTAAGTCATTAAAAAATAATAAAGATAAAGCAGAAACCCTTTGTGGTTGTATAGAAAAAATTGGTGAATGGCTGAAATCTTATTTTCCTGTATCTAATCATTTAGAAAACCCCAATGAACTATCCGATGAAATATCTTTCTAAACATACGTGGCGTATTCAATTTTTCAGCATTGCGATTTTATTGTCGTTGAATTTCTTTTCAATTTTTGCTCAAATTCCTGAAAAGCCCCATCCTCCAAGGTTATATAA
>JAOABO010000094.1 GCA_026418315.1 Bacteroidia bacterium | reverse complement strand
CGACAGCATGGAGTGGCTATCTGCACAACAAAATCTTAATGCAGCCAAAAAACAATATGAACGGATGGAAGAAATGTATAAGCAAGGATTGAAATCTCTTACCGAACTTGAAAACAGAAGAGTAAAATTTGCAGACGCTCAGGCAAAAGAAATTGCTGCTTTTAATAAATATCAATCTACCCTTAACGAATACTATGCTTTACAGGTAGAACTTAATAATATTGAAAACGAATACAATGAAAAAATATCAAAAGCGGAATCCGATAAATTCTCTGCTCTTTCTTCTTTAATGGATGCTCAATCAGAATTATTAAAATTACAAATATCTTCTTCTAATTATTCTACCCGTACCAAAAATTATTTTGTTATTGCACCCCAAGATTGTTATATTTTGAAAACACTTAAGCCCGGCGTAGGGGAAATAGTATATCCTGCCGAGCCCATTGTTAATATTATGCCTTCTAAATACAAAATAGGAGTTGAAATGTATGTAAAACCATTGGATGTCAATTTATTGACTAAAGGTAGCAAGGTCCGAATACAATTTGATGGATGGCCAGCGATTGTTTTTTCGGGCTGGCCTACTATTAGTTATGGTACTTTTGGCGGCAAGGTGTATTCCATAGATAAGTTCATTTCGCCCAATGGATTGTATCGTGTACTTGTAGAGCCCGACACATTAGACCATCCTTGGCCTAAAGATTTATATGTTGGAGGAGGAGCCAATTGTTTTGCCCTCTTAAAAACAGTTCCTGTTTGGTACGAAATATGGCGACAAATTAACGGCTTTCCCCCCGATTTTTACATTAATGCAGATACCCAGCAACCTTCCAAATCTGAAAAAAAGAAAGAAAAACAATGAGCTTAGTAAAATGGGTCATACTGTTTATCTTGTATTTCAACTTTTGTTTTTCTCAAGACACACTTACTTTTGAGAAGTTTTTTAGTTACGTTTTACAATATCACCCTGTTATCCAAAATGCTGGTTTGTCTACCGAACAAGCTAATAAGGCCTATTTATTAAAAGCAAAAGGACAGTTTGATCCAAAAATAAATTACAATTTACAATCCAAATATTTTAATGATAAAAATTATTTCAACTTTTATGAAGCTGAATTAAAAATACCTACTTATATCGGAGCGGACTTCAATGCTACATATAACTATGCAGCAGGTTTATATTTAAATAGCGACCAATATATTCCGGCATCGGGGCTCTATTCACTTGGGGCATCCTTTCCAATATTGAGAAACTTGTGGTACGACGAACGAAGGTTTAATCTTCAATCAGCCCGGTTGTTTAATAATAACAGCAAAATTTTTCTGAATGCACAAATTTTGAATGTATTAGACAACATCATAGATAGCTATTGGAACTTTTATGAGAAGTACAATACCATGCTTTTATTCAAAGAAATAGTAAATAATGCTTATGCAAGATACATCAATGTGGTGAATGCTACAAAAACAGGAGAAGTCCCATTCATAGATACTTTAGATGCCGGAAATCAATACCAAAAATTTTATTTGGATTACCAAAAAGCCATTCTTGATTTTCAAAACTCAAGATACAATTTACTTATCCATCTTAATCAAAGAAAAGATACTAACTTTATTGCACCCGCTATTCCAGACAATTTTTTATTTGAAAACATAGACACCACTTTTTTAATACAGAAAAACCCTGAAATTCTATCCTATCAACTCAAATTAAAACAATTAAATTACGAGAAAAAACTTAGAATAGAGTTTTTAAAACCTCAATTGAATATAAAATACAATTTTCTCTTACAGCCCTTTTCAGAAATTAATTATTACCCGCTTAATACCAATAATTACAAGTGGGGCATAGATTTTTCTTTTCCCTTATTTTTAAGAAAAGAAAGAGCAGAACTGAAGCTAACCAATCTTAAAATTTCTCAAACCAAAAATGAACTAACATTTAAACAAAATCAAATTGAAAACAAAATTAAAATCTACTACAATAATTATGTAAATTATTATCAGCAATTACAATACGGGATTAATCTAACTCGAAGATTTTATCAAATGCTGCAGGCAGAAATTAAACTTTTTCAAACCGGTGAAAGTAATCTTTTCACTGTCAATACTCGTGAAATCTATTATCTGCAATCCAAACAAAAAGTGATTGAATTATCTCAAAAATACCTTTTTTACAAAAGTTGGTTGAACTTATTAAAGCAGTATTCAAAAGAAATTTAAACTCAAATTAAAAGAATATCTCATTACTCACACGTCGGTGTTGGTAACATTTTTACAGACACTATTGTATTTGCTTCACATTCAGTTTATTTTTGTGTGCTTATGATAAAAAAATTTTTTTTAGTAATACTTGCTTTTTTTACATTCACACCAAAGCAGTATTCACAACTCAACATCCATAACCCTGCCGCTGAACAATTTGCCGATTCGGTTTATACTCAACTTTCCCCAAAAGAAAGAATTGCCCAATTATTGATGATTTCTGTTTATGCTAATAAAAACATGAAGCATATTCGCCAGGTTTCTGAATATATTAAAAACTATAATGTTGGCGGAATCATTTTAATGCAGGGCACACCACTCAAATTTACATCGCACATCAATTATTTTCAAAAACTTTCAAAAACCCCCATTTTAGTGAGCATTGATGGTGAGTGGGGAGTTTCTATGCGATGGGATAGCATGCCCGTTTATCCTAAACAAATGACACTGGGTGCACTGTCTGAAAACAACGATAGTTTGATTTATCTGATGGCTCGGCAAATTGGCAAAGAATGCAAGCGGCTTGGTATTCATATCAATTTTGCCCCTGTTGTAGATGTAAACAACAATCCGAAAAACCCTGTCATTGGAATTCGAAGTTTTGGTGAAGACAAGTACAAAGTAACTCAAAAAGCATTCTTGTACGTCAAAGGATTGATGGATTGTGGAATACTGCCAGTAATTAAGCATTTTCCCGGTCATGGTGATACAGAAGTGGACTCTCATAAAGATTTGCCCGTCATTTCTCATTCAAAAGAAAGATTAGATACCCTTGAATTGTACCCTTTCAAAACCCTGATTAAACAAGGTATACCGGCTGTAATGGTTGCACACCTGAATATACCGGTATTGGATTCATCTAAAAACCGACCAGCTACCTTGAGTAAAAAAATAGTTACTGACCTGCTAAAAAGAGAACTTCAATTTGAAGGATTAATATTTACAGACGCTATGAATATGAAAGGTGTAGCTAAATTTTTCCCGCCGGGAGTTGCTGAAGTAGAAGCCATAAAAGCAGGAAATGATGTTTTATTATTTTCAGAAGATGTGCCCAAAGTAATTAATGAAATTGAAAAAGCCATTCAAGATTCTGTTATTAGTTGGAAGCAAATAGAAGCATCCTGCAAGAAAATTTTGAAATACAAATATTTACTAAATGTCCACAAAAACCAATTTGTAAGAAAAAAATATTTATATGAAGATATTTACAAAGATAAAACGCCCCAAAGAATCATACATTCAATAAGCGAAAACGCAATTACACTGGTTCAAAACAAAAATAACTTTTTACCAATCAAAAATATCAAACGGAAAAAATTTCTTTTTGTATGCATTGGGGGATCTGCCAATAACTCTTTTTTAGAACAATTAAATAATTATGTACTAGCCGATACATTGTCTATTCTTAATGTTCAAAAAAACGATACAGGACTGTTTAGTGCCAAATTGAATTCAGCCGATGTTGTATTTTTTCAGGTAATTCAAAAGAAATTATTTAATGGGAAAAATGAAAAAGAACTGGATAGTATTTTACCACGTATTGAAGCAGCAGCACAAAGAAAGCCGAGTATCCTTATCATCAGCGGCACACCTTACTTGTTGAATAAATTGAAGCATCCGGAATATTTTCAATCCATTATTTATGCTTATGAAAATAAAAAAGATTTATCTAATTCAGCAGTTAATGTTATTTTTGGAAGTACTCTGCCACAAGGGAAAGCACCGGTAGCCAATGAATATTTTCCGCAAAATTCAGGTGTTTCCTGTCAAAATATTATTCGCCTAAAAGAAATTTTTCCGCAAGAAATTGGTATAAATTCTGATGCGCTAAACAATGTAATTGACTCGTTAGTGAGTGGAGCCATTAAAAACAAAATATTTCCGGGCTGCCAAATTGTAGCAGTAAAGGATGGAAAAATATTTTTTAGAAAATCATATGGAAAAATCACTTACGACGATACATCCACAAGGGTTACCAACGCTCACTTATATGATATTGCTTCGGTTACCAAAATTGCATCTTCGGCAATGGCTCTGATGAAACTTGTTTCAGAGAAAAAATTAGATATAAAAAAGAACCTCGACTATTACTTACCCGAATTGAAACATACCAATAAAGCGAAATTATCTATAGAAGATATTCTCACACATCAGGCCGGATTATTGCCGTTTATTCCGTTTTATGAAAAAGCGGTTAAGTATCAAAAAAGCGGAGTGAATGTATTCCAAAAAGATTCTTCAGGAACACATACTATAAAAGTAGCTAACGAATTATGGATGCGGACAGATTTCAAAGACACTATTTGGAATGATGTATTGAAAAGCCCACTAAAAGAACAAGGAAAATATGTGTATAGCGATTTGGGATATTATTTTATGCAAAAGATAATAGAAAAGCTTACAGGAAAAACAATGGATGAATATGTGTATGAAAATTTTTATGCACCGATGAATTTGGGAACGACTTATCAACCTTTAAAGTATTACGATAAAACATATATTGTTCCAACTGAAGTGGATAGAAATTTCAGAAATCAACTTTTGTGGGGATATGTACACGACCCGGGTGCTGCTATGTATGGGGGAATAGCGGGGCATGCGGGATTATTTTCAAATGCCACCGATTTAGCTACCCTCATGCAAATGCTCTTGAATAAAGGGGAAATATTTGGTCAAAGATATTTAGATAGCAGTACAATTAAAGAATTTACATCTTGCAGGTTTTGTCCTAAAAACAGAAGAGGATTGTGTTTTGAGAAACCTGCACCAACAAAAGATATGGAAAGCCCTGTACCGGATTGTTGTAGCTTAGAAAGTTACGGACATTTTGGCTTTACAGGAACTATGGTGTGGGTAGAGCCATCAGAAAATTTAATTGTAGTGTTTTTATCTAATCGTGTTTATCCTGATGCGTCTGAAAATAAACTTGCAAAATCTGGTTTAAGAGGGAAGATCTTGAAAACCTTCTATGATGCAGTTAAGCATTACTATCCGTTTTCTTTAAGCAAATAAGGATTATTTTTGAGATAATTTTTCTATAACCACACCTTCTTTTAGTGAATAATGAGATATAATAATGTTTTCAAAAGAAAATTTTTTGAGAATGTAATCAATTAAAACAAATGAAACTACCACCATATCGGCTCGCATGGGTATTAGCCCTTTGTATTTTAAGCGTTCAGAATAGGGGAGTGGTAGAATGTCATGATAAATTTGATTGAAATCATGTTGGGTAATAACACAGCAACTTTCTGTTCTGTTTAATGGGCGAATATTCGCTTCAATCATTTCTACAATGGAATCAAAAACTCCAGAAGAACCAACCAATGCTTGGGGTTTGAAAATATGAAATTGCCGGATGAGTGGTTCAAGAATTTTATCAAGATAATCATGTATATTTTCAATATCGGAATGCAGAATAGGATCATGGGGTTTTATTTCATCTATAATGCGGGCCATTCCTAATAAAAAACTTTTTTTCCATAATAAATTTTTTTCATCAGAAATTATGAACTCGGTACTACCTCCGCCTATATCCATTATTAAAACCGGGTAAGATGCGGCAATCATACATTTCTTTATAGCAAACTGATTAGCAAGGTAAATTAATTCTGCTTCTCTTTCTCCGTCAATTACTTGTACATGAATTTTGAATTGATCTTTAATGAGATTTAAAATTTCTTTTTGATTTTTTGCAGTTCGTATGGACGAAGTGGCTAAAGCAATAGTTTCATCAACATGGTGCTTTGTTATAATATCGGAATACAAAGATAATACTTTTTTTATTCTTTCAATTCCTGATGCGTCAATAGTGTGTTGTTCTGCTATTTTTTGCCCAAGCTTTACAGGATATTTATCGGAATATAAAATTTGAAAATGATGATGATTATACTCTGAAATCATTAAATTGAAGGTGTTGGTTCCCAGGTCAATAACGGCAACTTTCATATAAAATACGAGTGGGAATAATACGAAATAAAGTAATAACTGACAAAAAGTGGATGTTTAGTAATGTATCAGGGGTTTAATATTTTTATTTTTTTAGGGGTTTCCAGTTCGGTTTTCATTACATTGATAATGTGATCATAAAAGATATTAATCAGGTGTTCTTTGAGGTATAGTTTGTTTTGTACAATGCTTATTTCTCTAGCAGGTACAGGTGTCTGAAAAGGAATAACTTTTTTCATCTGGGATTTCGAAAGATATTTAATAGCCAATTCGGGTAGGATGGTGGTGCCGCCGTGAAAGTCAATTAATTTAATAATAGTATCTAAATTTCCAGCTACGAATTGTATGTTAGACAAGCTTTGTGGTTGGCAAATTTCCAATATTTGATTTCTCATACAGTGACCTTCTCTCAGCAACCAGAGTTTTTCTTTTTTTATGTCTTTCAAGGATATGTTTTTTAGTTTTTGAAGCTTCTTATCAGAGGTATAAACATAAAAACTTTCTATGAATAATTTTTTTTCCAGAATATCTTTATTATCTAATGGAGTGGTAAGTATGCCAATATCTATAATTCCTCGTTGCAGATATTGAATAATTTCACCTGTTGTTATTTCTTGTATTTCAAGCTGAATGTCAGGATATTTTTCTGAAAAAGAATTCAGAATCAATGGTAATAAATAAGGCGCAATGGTAGGAATAACAGCCAATTTTAATCTTCCTTTTGCAGCGGTTTTTTCTTTTAGGCACATCGTTCTTAATTCTTCTACTTCATTCAAAATTTTTTGGGATTGATGAATGATTTTAAGTCCCGCCTCGGTTGGTTCAATTGGATTTTTACTTCTGTCAAAAAT
>JAOABO010000093.1 GCA_026418315.1 Bacteroidia bacterium | reverse complement strand
ATTATTCACAGCATCAGCAGAACCTGAAAGTAATTGAGCCAGTGCCTTATTAAATCCATTGAAATCACTGAAAGAAGACACCGCATCAGAGTACTTGCCATCTGCAATATAAATGATTCCTTTGTTATAATTTACTTCTTTGCCTGCCCCGCTCGCTTTGTTATAGTAATCCATGGCTGCTTTTCTGTTATTTTTCTTTGCTTCAATAATTCCGAGATTATTGTACACAATAGGATTTCCGTTAGATGTTTTTAATGCTCTGTTAAAAGCTTCTTCTGCTTCTTTTGTTTTGTTCAGCATAAGTAATACAACACCCAGATTATTGGAAGTTCTCCAATCGTTGCTGTATTTTTTTTCTGCTGCCTGATAAACAGATACTTTTGTATTTAAATCGCTTATTAAATTGGCTCCGTAAAGCAATTCTTCTATACTTAAACTATCGGGAGACGAGGTGCAAAGTTTCTTAATTTCTTCATCACTCCTCGATTTTTTGTCTGCTACTAAAATAATTTCTGCTCTTCTCAGTTTAGGTAAAATTTTATCTGCTAATTCTATATAAGTTTTAGAAAGATTTTTAATTTCTTTTCTTCTTTGGTCAGGATCGGGATACATAGATAATACGCGAATAATAATATCCTTATCTGCTAAATTGGATTTTTGAACCATTTCTTTGAATCCTTCCCAATCTTCACGGGTAGTGATAATTTTATACTGGTCTTTTTCTTTTCCAAACTTGTTGTTTTTATCTTTATTTATTTTTTTGAATTCTTCCATCATGGCTTTAATAGCACTGTTGGCTCTGTCTTTAGCAAGATTTTCATTTTTAGAGGTTTCACCATCAGGAGATGCAAAGGCAGACACTTCAATGCCTTTTATTTCATACCAACGGTTACCAAAATATTTACTTGCATTGTTTCTAAAAGTATTCATTTCTTCGCTTTTCATTTCGGAAGGACGAACTACCGATTGATTGATAACATAATAAATATGAGTAACTTGATTAGCAGGTGTAGTTTTCACAAAATTATCTTTGGCAAAAATTCCTTTCTCATCGTGTCTTACCAATAGAGGAGTAATAATAGTGCCATCACCAATTTCTACAGGGTCTAATGCTTTTGTTTTTTTCTTAAAGCCCCCTGTTACTTTAATAACCACTTTTGCTTTTTTCATTCCTGGCTCATAAGCAAATTTTTCAGAAGTATAGTTAAATGAACCACCTTTATCATAACTAATTTTTTGTCCGCTTCCGGTTGCTTTATCTCCTACTAATGTTATTGGCTTTAGTTCTTTTTCTCCACCTTCATATTTAATGGTAGGCACCACAGTGGCACTTACTTTGGTTGGAAATAATTTTGGATTAAATTTTCCGCTTACAGAAAATTGAATACTGTCTCCATGCATTTCAATAGGGTTAGGAGAAACATTATACACTATTTCTTTTTGTTTTTTAATAAGTTTGTTCAACTGGTTACATCCTGTAAATGCAATGGATCCAGCAAGTATTATTAAACTCACATTAACATGAATTGGTTTGTTGTATTTCATAGAAGTGGATTTTTAAATTTTTAATTTAATTGATTAGCAAAAGTATGTAGTTGTGATTTTAATCTGGCTGCCTTATTTTTGTGAATGATATTTTTCTTAGCCAATTTATCTATCATAGACACAACATTAGGAAGTTCCTTTAAAACTTCTGCTTTTGAAGTTAAACTCTTCAATTTTTTTATGGCAGTTCTGGTTGTTTTAGCATAATATCTGTTATGCAATCTTCGTTTTTCAATTTGTCTTGTTCTTTTAATAGCTGATTTTAAATTTGGCATAGTATTGTAAATTTTGGGGGCAAATGTAGTAATTTTTTTATTTCCCAAAATTTTTTTTAACCACATCCTAAACATAACTTATCTTTGCCAAAAAATTCTATGTTAATCAAAAGTTTTGATGAATATAAACAAGTTTATGATTATTCAATAAAAAATCCTGAAAAATTTTGGGATGAGATTGCTCAAAATTTTTATTGGAGAAAAAAATGGGACAAAGTATTGGAATGGAATTTTAGAGACCCCAATATCAAATGGTTCATCAATGGAAAATTAAATATAACGGAAAATTGTCTGGATATTCCGGCAAAAAAACACCCCGATAAAATTGCTTTTTACTTTGAACCCAATCATCCTGATGAAAAATCCTATAGTATATCCTATAAAGAATTACTTGAAAAAGTTTGTCAAGCTGCCAATGCACTCAAAGAATTGGGCGTAAAGAAGGGAGACAGAGTGGCTATATACATGCCCATGATACCCGAAGCTACCATTGCTATGTTGGCCTGTGCCCGAATAGGGGCTATTCACTCCGTAGTGTTTGGAGGATTTTCTGCACAGTCGCTTGCAGACAGGATTAATGATGCGGAATGTAGTATTCTTATTACTGCCGATGCCGGAAAAAGAGGCAATAAAATTGTACCCCTTAAACAAACTGCCGATGAAGCAATAAAATCAACCCATTCAATAAAAAAAGTTTTGGTATTGAAACACACAGGTGAAAGTATTGCTTTTGACAATCAACGGGATGTATGGTGGCATGAAATCGTGCCTCAACAAAAAACTTTTTGCGAACCCGAAGTAATGGATAGTGAAGACATGTTATTTATACTATATACTTCAGGCAGCACAGGCAAGCCAAAAGGCGTAGTTCATACCACAGGCGGATATATGGTTTACACTGCTTACTCTTTCTTAAATGTTTTTCAATATGAACCTAATGATATATACTGGTGTACTGCAGATGTGGGTTGGATAACCGGGCATTCTTATATTGTATATGGGCCGTTATTGAATGGTGCCACATCGGTAATTTTTGAAGGAATACCCACCTTCCCAGATGCAGGAAGATTTTGGCAAATTATCGACAAATACAAAGTTACACATTTTTACACTGCTCCCACTGCTATCCGCTCTTTAGAAGCATTTGGAACCGACATTATCAAACAATACAAATTAGATAGTTTGAAGGTTTTAGGAAGTGTGGGTGAACCTATAAACGAAGAAGCTTGGGAATGGTATTATCAAAACATTGGTAAAGGTAAGTGCCCTATAGTAGATACCTGGTGGCAAACTGAAACCGGTGGTATTTTAATTTCTCCATTAGCGAATATTACACCATTAAAGCCCTCGTATGCTACTTTACCTCTACCAGGAATTATTCCTGTTTTAGTAGATGACAAAGGAAATGAAATTCAGGGAAATAATGTAGAAGGAAATTTGTGCATCAAATTCCCGTGGCCATCTATTATTCGTACAACGTATGGCAATCATGAAAGATGCAGGCAAACTTATTTTTCAACTTATGAAAACTTGTATTTTACAGGTGATGGATGTAAAAGAGATCAAGATGGTTATTATAGAATAACAGGTCGGGTAGATGATGTAATTAATGTATCGGGACATAGAATTGGTACTGCTGAAATAGAAGATGCAATTAATCAACATCCGGATATTGTGGAGAGTGCTGTAGTAGGTTATCCACATCCCATTAAAGGACAAGGAATTTATGCTTATGTGATACCCACTAAGGAAATTAAGGATGTAAAATTATTGCATAAAGAAGTTAACGATTTAATCACCAAAATAATAGGACCTATTGCTAAAACCGATGTAATTCAAGTGGTATCAGGATTGCCAAAAACAAGAAGCGGTAAGATTATGCGAAGAATTCTTAGAAAAATAGCTGAAGGAGAAACTTACAATTTCGGAGATACTACAACCTTATTAGACCCCTCGGTTGTTGATGAAATTAAACAAGCTAAATTAAAATCAGAACTAAGATAATTTTGAGAATTAAGATTATGAATAAAATAATAAAAATAATAGAAGAATACTTAAAGAAAATAGCAAATACCACATCTCAAGGAGATGCAAGAGAGGAAAGTTATTATTCTCACTTCTCTAATTTTCTATCGGCATTTGCATCCAGCATAGGAAAATCAGAGATACAAATCACTACACTTCCCAAAATGACAGAGGCGGGAAGCCCGGACTTTCGTGTTTGGGACGGCAGACAACACATTGTCGGTTATATTGAAGCAAAAAAACCAGGAGAAAACCTTGATGTTATAGAAGATAAAGAGCAACTTAAAAGATACCGCAGCACTTTTCCGAATTTAATTCTTACGGACTTTTACGAGTTCCGCCTTTATCGCAATGGAGAACTCATTGACAAAGTTTTAATCGGCAGACCATTCATTGCAGAAAAACTAAAGACAGTTCCACCGATTGAAAATGAGGCAAAATTTATTTCACTGCTTGAGAAGTTTTTCGCTTTCTCACTTCCAAAAGTTTTCACTGCTGAAGATCTTGCCATAGAACTTGCAAAGAGAACTAGTTTCTTGCGTGACGAGGTTGTTTCCAAAGAACTTGAAGAAGAAGAAAGAGGCAAAGGAGAAATTCTTGGTTTCTATCAGGCATTCAAACAGTATTTGGTTGCAAACCTTACTCAAAAAGATTTTGCCGACATCTATTCTCAAACAATTACATACGGTCTTTTTGCCGCAAGGACAAGAGCAAACGGTGAGTTTACAAGAAAAAACGCTTTCGATTTAATACCATCGACAATCGGAATTTTAAGAGATGTATTTCGATTCATCTCGTTGGGCAAAATTCCACCTCACATGGAAGTTATCATTGATGATATTGCTGAAGTTTTACAGGCAGCCGATGTTTCAAAAATTCTGCATGAGTATTACAGCAAAGGAAAAGGTGAAGACCCAATCGTTCATTTCTACGAAACATTTCTAAATATTTACGACCCCAAAACGAGAGAAAAGCGAGGAGTGTATTACACTCCCGAACCCGTTGTGAAATATATTGTGCGTTCAGTACACGATATTCTCAAAACACATTTCAATCTCCATGACGGACTTGCAAGCAAAGAAGTAACCCTACTTGACCCTGCCGCCGGCACTCTTACTTTTCCTGCCGAAGCAATCAAACTTGCTGTAAAAGAATTCACAGGCAAATACGGAGACGGAGGTAAAAAGCAATTTATCAGAAATCAATTACTGAAAAATTTCTACTCATTTGAGTTGATGATGGCTCCTTATGCCATCGGACATATCAAGATTAATTTCTTGTTGGAAGAACTTGGCTACAAATTGCAAGAAAATGACCGGTTTAAACTTTACCTGACAGACACTCTTGACATGGAAGACCTTGCTCAAACAGAAATCCCCGGGCTTAGTTCATTGAGTGAAGAAAGTCATTTGGCAGCCAAAGTAAAACGAGACGAACCGATACTTGTAATCATCGGTAACCCACCCTACTCCGGCATATCTGCAAACATTAATAAATGGACTGAAAAACTCTTAAAGAAAAATATTGATGGAGCACAGAGTTATTATGAAGTGGATGGAAAACCTTTGGGCGAAAAGAAACTTTGGCTTCAAGATGATTATGTAAAATTTCTTCGCTTTGCGCAATGGAAAATTCAAAAGGCAGGGCAAGGGGTTGTAGGGATGATCACCAATCACAGTTACCTAGACAATCCGACTTTCAGAGGTATGAGACAAAGTTTGATGAAAACTTTTAATGAAATTTACATTCTTGACCTCCACGGGAATGCTTTGAAAAAAGAAACAAGCCCAGATGGAAGCAAAGATGAAAATGTTTTTGACATCAAACAAGGAGTTTCCATTGCTCTTTTCATTAAGCAAAAAAATAAAAAAGGAAGCGAGGTGTATCATTCCGATTTATTCGGATCAAGAGATAAAAAATACAAATGGTTGGAGGAGAACGAATTCAACCCGAATAATTATACTTCACTGAAACCTGAAAGCCCTTGGTATTTTTTCGTTCCAAAAAATACCAAAGGAATTAAATCATACAATGATTGGCCAAAGGTGAATGAAATATTTCCCGTAAACAATGTTGGCATTGTTACAGCAAGAGACCATTTTGCTATTGATGAAGAAGTTTATCCTTTAAAAAACCGTATCAGGCAATTCAGAGATTTGAAAGTTGATGATGCAATAATACGAAATAGTTTTGGACTAAAGGACACATCAACATTTAAACTCAAGAAATTCAGATATGAACTTTCTAGAGTAAAAGATTGGGAAGATTACATTTTGCCAATTCAATATCGTCCTTTTGACAAGCGATATATTTACTACTCAAAGTGGGTAGTTGAAAGACCGATTCATGATACGATGAAACACATGATTAAAGTCAAAAACAATTTAGCTCTAACAGTTGGCAGACAAGGACAAGTTGTAGGCAATGCTTCTCTTTGGAACTTAGCCTTGATTAGCGATACGATAGTAGATTTCAATTTGTATTACAGAGGTGGCGAATTGCTTTTTCCACTTTATGTTTTACCGAACAATGGAAATGGTGGTAATGGAGATTTGTTCAACGCACCGAAACATGACCCCGAACCAAACATTTCAGAAAATATTTACAAAGTTCTGAGAGAACATTACGGCAACAGATTAAAGCCCGAACAAATCTTGTATTACATTTATGCAATACTTTATAGCAATACTTACAGAAAAAAGTATGCAGAGTTCTTGAAAATTGACTTTCCAAGAATTCCATTCACTGCAAATAAAGATGTTTTTCATAAATTAGCGAAATTAGGTGAAATACTTATTGAACTTCACCTGCTTAAACATCCATTACTAAGCAAATCAATTTCAAAATACAAAGGAAAAGGCGATAACGACAAAATTGAAAAGATAATTTACTCTGAGGAGGAAAAACGGGTTTACATTAACAATGATAAATATTTTGACAACATATCGCTTGCAATTTGGAATTATCACATCGGTGGTTATCAGGTAATGGAAAAATACTTGAAAGACCGCAAAGGCAGGGACATGGTTGATTCAATCCATTATTGCAAAATTGCAACTTGCATTGCAAAAACAATTGAATTCCAGAAAAAAATTGATAACCAATACAAAAAATTAGAACAGGAATTAATTAAATTCTAAATATATTTGAAATCACTCAAACATATTTATCTCCTTTCTGCATTCTTATTTCGTTCACTATATTTTTTATTTCCTGCTCTTTATCTTTTTTACAAATCAGCAACATATTATTGGATTCTACAACTACAAA
>JAOABO010000092.1 GCA_026418315.1 Bacteroidia bacterium | reverse complement strand
ATCATACACAAGGGGTTTTATTTATTGATAAATTGTCATCATTCAGAAAAAAGATGATTGCAAAAAAATTAAAAGAAATTGAGAGTGGATTAATAGTTCCAAAATACAAATATAAATTATGAAGTTACAATGGTGTGTTTTAATTAATTTAGGTTTGATTTTCGTCTCATGTCAGGAAAGTTCATCACAAAAAAATAAAAAAGAAGTATCTGCCGATAAAAAATCAAAAAACATTACCGATTCCTGCTCATATTATTTAAACAAAAGTAAAACTATAGATAGTGTTTTATTAAAGTCCAATAACTTCGACGAAAAAACAGCTATTGAAGCCAACAATATCTTTGTAAAATGTGCTTTAATCTGTAATGATGATTCTATTTCTTCAATCTATTTAATCAAAGCTGCGCAGTTAAGTCAATCACTTAAAAAAATTGATTATTCTGAAAAATACTTAAAGAAAATCATAGAAGATTATCCCAACTCAAAACTAATACCAGCGGCAAAATTTCTGTTAGCACAATATTACGCAGATAAAAATCTTTTAAATCAACCTCAAAAAGCTAAAGATATATTTAATCAAATTATAAAAGAATACCCACAAACCATATGGGCTGAAAATGCCGCTGCTGCTCTTCAATGGGTAGGAAAGTCAGATGAAGAAATATTGAAAGAATTAAAAAAGAAAAAGTAAATTTAGAAAAATTTGTTTAATTTAATTTTATTCCTTAAATTTGCAGCGTAAATCAATTCTAAATTTATTTGTATCGCTAAACATCTACCCACTCTTAATCCACTTAAATTAATCAAAGGGTATGATGTTTATTCCATTTTCAGAATTAAAAAAGAAAACAGATGTTGAATTACTGCATCTTTTTTATAGCGGCAACCAAAATGCCATTGCAGCTTTGTTTTTAAGATACAAATCAAAAATCTGTTTTCATATATACAACTATGTCAAGTCTAAAGAAACTACTGAAGATATTTATCAGGATATAGTATGCAAGGCACTGATCAGTTTACGGCAAAAAAAGTATATAGATAAAGGAAAGTTTTATTCATGGTTTTTGCAAATTGCAAAAAATTATGTGATAGATTACTATCGCACACACAAAAACAAAAAATACATTTCACACATAACCAATGATGATAATGAAGAAATTAATGTTTTTGATATACTAAGACACGAAAGCATTAAAGACACAGATATTTCTACCAATTTAATGAATGCTGAAATAAAACAACAAAACAAAGAATTGATTAAACAACTCATTAATCAATTGCCAGCAGAGCAAAAAGAAGTGCTCATACTCAGAATGTATTATGATTTAAGCTTTAAAGAAATAGCTCAATTCAGTAATGTTTCCATTAATACATCCCTTGGCAGAATGCGTTATGCACTCATTAATCTTGAAAAAATGATAAAAGAAAAATCATTAAACAAACAACTGCTTTGTGGTTAAATTCCAAATTTAATTTAATAAGTTTATTTTTATTTAATTTGCTGAAAAAATATGCGTTTGTTTTTTTGTATCTGTTTGATATTGATGGGTTGTTTTTCGATTGCACAAACCACCGCATTGGATAGTATTTATCTAATGAATGGCCAAAAATTAGGCAGTAAGATCATAGATACCTCTTTTGCTTTAGTAACCTATAAAATACCCAATTCATCTCAACCAGACAAAATTCGTAATTTTGAAAAAGACGATATATTTTGTATCCGATACAAAGACGGAACATATTTTTATTATTATTCACAAGATACATCCAGAGGCGATTGGTTTACCCGAGAAGAAATGTGGCACTTTACACAAGGCGAAAGAGACGCACAAAAAGGATTTAAACCAATGACTACCATGATATTAGCTGGCACCATAGGTTTAGCCGCAGGTATGACAGGAATGTATGTAGCTCCTGCCTTACCAATTGGCTTTTATTTAATTTCAGATATTACTAAAATAAAAATTCGCCATCAATCAATCTCTAATCCAGAACTCCTACAGCATGATGCCTATATTTTAGGGTATCAAAAGGTAGCCCGAAGCAAAAGAAAAATATATTCCATCATTGGTGGAGCATCTGGTTTACTGCTTGGCTACATCACTTATTTTACACTGAAAAACCAATATCCACAACCCATTAAAAATATACTATTTAATTAATTAAATTAAATTAAATCCTATGAAACAGCAGCAACATCAAAAAATAGAATACATTATAGAATACGGCGGCCTTTCATCAGGAGAGCACGAGTTTGAATTTGACGTAGATAACCAATTTATGCAACAATATTCTCTTGAATCCTTTGAAAATACCATGAATATCAACGTCCATATCACTCTTATCAAATATAACCATTCTATACAAGCTAAAGTAAAACTTACCGGAAATATTTCAGTACACTGCGATAAATGCCTGATACCATATTTATATCCCGTTCATACAGAAAATGTTTTGTTGATTGAAAAAGGAAATCCTGAAAGTTCTACTGATGAAATATTAATGGTAGAAGAAAATGATAATAAAATTAACTTTTCTCAATACATTTATGAAACTATTTCATTAGCACTCCCATATAAAATAGTACCATGTGAAGTGTTTGAAAACGTAAAGTGTGATGATGAAATTTTAGGTAAAATTAATCAGAATTTGTCAGAAAAAAATAAATTCTCTACATTTGCCGAACTTTTAAAAAACAAATTCAAACCTTAAAAATTATACCACTATGCCAAATCCTAAACGAAAAATGTCAAAATCAAGAAGAGATAAAAGAAGATCTACTTACAAAGCGCCACAATTTACCATTGCTACAGATCCTGTAACCGGAGAGGCACATATTTATCATCGTGCTTACTGGATGGATAATAAGCTCTATTACAAGGGTAAAGTTGTAATGGAAAAATAAAAATGACAATTAAAAAGCAGTTTTATCAAACTGCTTTTTTTATTTTTAAAAAATTTAATGTAAATTTGCATAAAAATTAAAAATAAAGATTATGAAAAAACATCTCTTAACTATTATTTCGGCGGGCATTAGTGCTTTAGCCCTAGCTCAAACAACATCTCCTTTTTGGAGTATCATTCAAAACCCCATGTGGCCAGTGGTGTCAGGAGGAGTAAGATATATGGATGCCGTCAACCAAAATGTTGTTTGGTGTACTGGTTATGATGGATTTGCGCCAGGACTTGCCTACAACTTTTTTGCTCGCACTATTGACGGTGGAAATACTTGGAATAACGGTAACGTGTTTGCAGATACCAACACCTACATTATCTCCAACATAGAAGGCGTGAATGATACTATAGCATGGGTATCTGCCTATATGAAAGCATCACAAGATAGAGGTGTGTTGTATTACACAAAAGATGGTGGAAATACATGGCAACAAGGTAGTGACTCTACCATGTTTCAGGTAGCAGGACAATCTTTTGCCAATGTAGTATGTTTTCTTACCCCTAGTGTAGGTATTGCAATGGGAGACCCAATAACTTCTAATGGCGGAAAGCATGAAATATACTTAACGAATGATGCTGGTGCTACTTGGACTATGGTTCCTGGTTCCAACATTCCTGCACCATTGAGTGGAGAATATGGATTAACTAATTCCTATACAAAGGTAGATGGTGATGCTAAACACATGTGGTTTGGAACTAATAAAAGAAGAGTATTTTATACAAAAAATGCAGGACAAACATGGAGTGTATCGGTATTAACAGGTGCTCCTACTAATCTCTATGTTACTGACTTAGCTTTTACAGATACTCTGAATGGTCTTGCTTTAGGCTATTTAGTAAGTGGTTCAACGGTTAATTATTATTTATTTAAAACAACTAATGGGGGAGTCTCTTGGACGCAAATTACTCCTTTAGATCCAAATTTAGGTAAAAATGATATTTGTGCGATACCAGGTACTACATGGTTTGCATCTGTTGGCGCAGGAACAGGCAATCAAGTTATATCTTACTCCACTAATCATGGAACAACATGGAACAGTTGGGGTGGTTCTAATGTTCAATATTTGGCTATTGATTTTGTTGATAATCAAAATGGATGGGCTGGTGGTTTCGAAGATCAGGTAATGACAAACGGCGGAATTTATAAATATTCAGGCTCACCATTAGGATTTAACACAGTTACAGCTATTCCAAAAAATTTAGATGTGTATCCTAATCCTTCCAAAGGCGAAATTAATATTAAATTACCACTTGCCAAAAAAGGAATGACTTTACAAATTATTAATACCATCGGACAAATTGTGTATGAAGAAAACATTACTAATTTATACCCTGCGGCTAACCATCAACTTCACCTAAACGTTCCTGCAGGAATTTACGTGATTAAAATGAATGTAGATAATGAAGTATTTATTAGCAAAATAAATATTCAATAATCAGATGTCAAATCAATGAAAAAGCCACCTATTCGGTGGCTTTTTCATTTAATAATACTAAATATAAACTTTTGTACAATAAAGTTTTTTCAATAAATACTGTATTTTTTTTCTTACCTTTGTGCCTCAAAATTTTAAAGAAATCTTAAATTGTTCTTATGAAAATTTTAGTTGCAATAGCACAAGTTCCTGACACTACCGCCAAAATATCTTTTACAGATAACAATACCAAATTTAATGCAACTGGTGTTCAGTTTATCGTTAACCCGTATGACGAGTGGTATGCATTAGTAAGAGCTCTTGAAATCAAGGAAGCAGGTTTAGCTGAAAAAGTTTCTGTAATTCACGTTGGATTATCTGATGCTGATGCTACTATTCGTAAGGCATTAGCGCTTGGGGCCGATGATAGTTTTAGAATTGATACTGAACCTACCGATGCCTACTTTGTTGCACAGCAACTGGCACAGTTTGTAAAAAATAACCCTTACGACCTTATATTACTTGGCAAAGAAACCATTAGTTACAATGGTGGAATTACTGCTGGAATTTTAGCAGGTTTATTAGATTATCCTTTTATTTCAAGTGTCAATAAGTTAGAAGTAAGTGGAAATATAATTACAGCTCATCAAGATATAGAAGGCGGTTATCAGGTGGTAGAATGTTCGTTGCCAGCAGTAATAAGTGCTAATAAAGGCATGGCTGAACAACGAATACCTAACATGAAAGGAATAATGGCTGCCCGTACAAAGCCATTAAATGTTATACCTGCTTATCCTGTAAATACACCTGTTCAATATGAATCTTTTGAACTATCTCAGGGTAGGGTAGCATGTAAATTTATTGACCCCAACAATGTGGAAGAATTAGTTAATTTACTTCATACTGAAGCTAAAGTAATTTAAGCAAATATAAAAATTAAAATATTATGTCAATACTTGTTTTTTCAGATGCATCAAATAGTAAATTGAAAAAATCAATACTGGAATCAGTTTACTTTGCAAAGCAAATTGCTTCAAAAAATAATAGTAAAGTACTTGTTCTTTTATACAAAGGAAATGATGAAAGCAAACAACAATTAACTCAGGCGGGAGCTGATAAGATAATTAATATTACCAATGAAGTACAAGGTATGGCTGATTTTTCAGTGACAGCCCGTTTGATTAAAAAATATGTGCTTTCTGAAAATATAAAAGATGTTGTTTTACCTTTTGATTTGCAGGGTAGAGCAGTATCCTCTTATCTTGCGGGTTTACTGAATTGTGGAATAGTTTCTGGCGTTATACAATTAACTGATATTAGTAACGATGTTTACAAATTCAAAAAAAATGTATTTTCCGGTAAAGCTATAGCCACCATTAGTATAAGTGGAGATAAAAAAATAATTACTCTATTACCAAATTCTATACAAATACAATTAAATTCCGCTCATTCTTCTGAAGTTATTGATATTGAAGAAAAAGATACTTTTCCAACAAAAATAAAAATTAAGTCAGTAGAAAAAAACACCACCGCAGGAAATATACCTTTACCAGAGGCAGAATTAGTAGTAAGTGGTGGAAGAGGATTAAAAGGACCAGAAAACTGGGGAATCATTGAGGACCTGGCAAAAGCACTGGGTGCAGCCACTGCCTGCTCCAGACCTGTTGCTGACTCTCATTGGAGGCCACATCATGAACATGTTGGACAAACAGGGCTTACCATCAGGCCTAATTTGTATATTGCTATAGGTATTTCAGGTGCTATCCAGCATTTAGCCGGTGTAAGCGGTAGTAAAACAATTGTAGTGATTAACACAGATAAAGACGCTCCCTTTTTCAAAGCAGCAGATTATGGAATTGTAGGAGATGCATTTGAAGTAGTGCCTAAACTAACTGAAGCTATTAAAAAATTCAAGGAAACTCATCATCAATAATCAACAGGAATTATATACAATTACTTATTTGAAAATTTAAACATGGAGAAAAAAATTTTAATGAAAATCATTGGAATTTCTGCCGCACATGGTAATCAAACCTCTAACAATTACTTACTCTTGCTGGAAGAAATGAATGGCAACAGAAGGTTACCTGTTGTTATAGGTGTTTTTGAAGCCCAGTCCATAGCCATAGCATTAGAAAAAGTTAAAATACAAAGACCTATTTCACATGATTTATTTAAGAATTTTGCAGATGCATTTCATATTTCAGTAAAAGAAGTTTTAATTTACAATCTTGTTGAAGGCGTTTTTTATTCAAAATTAGTATGCACGGACTTATCGGGCGATATAGAGCACGAAATAGACGCACGTACCAGTGATGCTATAGCCATTGCTGTCAGGTTTGATGCACCAATATATGTTTATGAATTTATTTTGAAGGAAGCCGGATATACAGTAGATGAAAATGATAATGTAGTTCCTATACAATCTCATAATGAACAAGAACAAGAATCTGAAACGGTTTCTAAAAGTGCAGAAGATGTTGCCGATGCATTAAGAAAATACTCTTTGGAAGAACTTCAGCAGCAATTACAAAAAGCTATTAGTGAAGAAAAATATGAGTTAGCAGCCAAAATTCATCAGGAAATAGAAAGAAGAAAGTCATAAACTCCATTATCCTAATGAATAAATCATTAAAAGTTTATCTTTATCATTTTATAGCGGCTGTTTTTTCTGTTTTTGTTTTTTTATGGATAATTGCGGCATATTTAAAGACTTTTACCAAACATAATGAATATATTGCCACACCTCAACTGATACACTTGCCTCTTAAAGAGGCAGTCAAAGTTATTGAAGATAAAAAGTTAAGATATATAATCATAGACAGTATTTATCACCC
>JAOABO010000091.1 GCA_026418315.1 Bacteroidia bacterium | reverse complement strand
GGATAAAGCATCAACAATATAAAATACTTCATAGGGATGGACTAGTAATAATAAGTTAGTGATAATGTACGAATGATTTCAGTTAATTGCTTTTTATTTTTTTCTATCAATAGTACTCAACTTTACTGCATTATTTCTATTTGGTTTCTAAATTCAAGTGTTTTAAAATCTCATTAACACAATCGCAAGGTGTTTTGTTTGTCGTATGAACGATATAAACATTTTCATTATCAGGCCATTCAAAAGAATCACTGATACCTGTAAAGTTTTTAATTTGATTTTGCATGGCAGCTTTGTATAAACCCTTAACGTCTCTTTTTATACATTCTTCAATAGGTGTGTCTATAAACATTATTTCTACATGGTTTTGTAAAATATCTTTGACGCTATCTCTCATTTCCTTTTTGGGAGTAATAAAGGCGGCAATCACCCACATATTTTGACTTACTAATAATTTGGCCATTTCTGCGCTGCGTCTTATGTTTTCTTTTCTGTCTTTTTCAGAAAATCCTAAGTCGTTATTTACGCTGTTCCTTACATCATCGCCATCTAATATAATCGCTGTTAGATTTTTATTATCAAAATATTTTTTTAGTTCATGAGCTATGGTACTTTTTCCTGCACCAGATAAGCCAAAAAGCCAAATTACTTTTGGTTTCATTAAGTTACAATTTAAATTGCTTATTTTTGCGTAAAACTAATAAATAATTTATGAAAACATTTTCATCCAATGAAGATTGGTATTTTTTATATGAATTGCGTATAGACCAGGTAGGAGTGGAAGACAGATTAGCCCGTATTACTTCAAGAAGCATCAAAAAACAAAGTAAAATACAAGGGCTGAAATTAGTTTTAAATATGATTGATTTAACTACTTTGGAAGGAAAAGATACAGAAGGAAAAGTAAAGCAACTTTGTTACAAGGCACAACATTTGGCCGATGATATACCTGATTTGCCTACAGTAGCAGCCGTTTGTGTATATCCTATGTTTGTCAAAACTGCTAAAAAATATCTACAAGGAAGTCCTGTCAAGGTGGCTTCTGTTTCTACTGCTTTTCCCGCAGGACAAGCACCATTAGATGTAAAACTTTCAGATACAAAATATGCTTTGGATAACGGTGCTGACGAAGTGGATATGGTAATTAACCGAGGAGAATTTTTAAAAGGTAATTTTCAGTTAGTATATGATGAGATTGTAGCAATAAAAGAACTCACTCATTCGTATAATGCACGATTAAAAGTGATTTTAGAAACAGGAGAACTTTCTACATTAGATAATGTTCGTAGGGCTTCTGAGATAGCTATTTTAGCAGGAGCAGATTTTATTAAAACCTCTACAGGAAAAATTCAACCCGCCGCTACCTTGCCTGTTACTTATGTCATGCTGCAGGCCATTAGAGAATATTATGATAAAACCGGTAAAATGGTAGGAATGAAACCTGCAGGAGGCATTTCCAATGCTAAAACAGCTTTACAATATTTAGTCATGGTAAAAGAAGTGCTGGGCGATGAATGGCTGGACAATCAGTGGTTCCGATACGGAGCAAGCAGTTTAGCCAACGATGTTCTTATGCAAATTAAGAAAGAACTGACAGGCGTGTATCAGGGAGCTGATTATTTTTCAAAAGATTAAAACATGAATGCAGAAAGAAAAGAAAAATTACTTTCAATAAGTTCCTACCTCGCAAAGAAATCAGAGCAAAACAAAGACATCAACCTGGTTTTTATTTGTATTCAAAACAGCCGAAGAAGCCATCTTTCACAAGTTATTGCACAGCATATTGCTCTACAACATCAGTTTAATAATATATATTGTTATTCCGGCGGTGTAGAAGTTACGCAAATCCATCCTAACACTGTGAATACATTAAAACATTTGGGCTATTCTTTAACTCTGAAAAAAGACGGTGAAAATCCTGTATATGAATTACATTATCCAGAATATAATCGTTCACTCCTGCTTTACAGTAAAGATTTCAAAGAAGTTACTGAAAAATTAAAAACATTTGCTGCTATTATGGTATGTTCAGAATCTGAAACTAATTGTCCTTATGTGCCCAATGCCGAAAAAATTATTCATTTGCCCTATCCTGACCCAAAAGAATTTGATGAAACTCCAACTTCCCTGAATGAATATCTAAAAATTTCAAATCAAATAAAAGAGGAGTGGAGTTTTATTTTCTCATCAGTAAATCATATTATTTATTTATAATTGGTGAAAAACCAATGTTTATATAAAATACTTTCTCTTTTATTATGTTTCAAGACACTACTTAGTCAAAAACTATTTGAAGCAGGAGCTGCTTTACAGGGAGGATTTATCATACCCCATTCTCGTGATGTGGAATATGTAAGACAATCTATTCCGATAGGTGCATCTGTAGGGTTGACTTTTTCATCAGATGTAAAAAAATGGGGTATTTGTAATTGTATTCCTACACATCATTTTGGTTATATTTTTTTTGATTACGATAACAATATTTTAGGTAAAGGTAATATTGTATACTATAGGTTAAATCCTTATTTCCAGATCAGTAGTCGGATGTTTTGGGGTTTTCAAGGCGCTATGGGAATTGCTCTATTGAATAAACCATATCATCCATTAACCAATCCTAATAACATCAGTTACAGCATGTATTTCAATGGATATCTTGGAATAGGGAGTGTTTTTAAGTTTATTGTAAATAAGAAATTTTCTTTTGTACTTGAGTTGAACTATCATCATATTTCGAATGGCGGATTAAAAGAGCCAAACAAAGGTATTAATTGGCCTGTTTTAGGATTGGGAGGGTACTATTTGTTTGGTAAGGAACGGAATTATTATTTGTCATTGAAAGATTCATTGAATAAATATCATCCTAACCAATATATTAAAACTAATAATTTACTGATGAATGTTTATTTTTCTAGTAGAATTATCCAAAAGGGGGATAAAAAAAGGTGGATGATTTATGGTGTTTCATCTGAGTATTTTCACAACATATCAAAATTATCGGATTTAGTGATTGGAATAGATTACCATTACGATGATGCTATAAATGTAATTTCAGAAGTAAATAAAGTGTCTATAAAACCGGATTTTTTCTCGGTTCTAGTTGGACATTCCTTAAATCTTGGACATTTTCATTTTTCAAATCAATTAGGATATTACTTTATCTATCCTGATTTATATCCATATAAAGTAAGGTTTTATCACAGATGGACATTGATGTATCAAATCAATAAGCGTGTTTTAGCAGGAATAAGTTTAAAGGCACATTTACATATTGCGCATTTTATGGATTTCAGAATTTCGTACGTTTTCTTTAGTAAATCAAAAATCAAATTATTAGAATGATTTTAGAATAATTAAAGTTGCTGGAGTAAATAAATGAATCATATAAGACAAAAAACAATTTTTATATCCGCCTTAGATTGGGGTTTAGGTCATCTAACCAGAACAGCAGCAATTATTCAGCAACTCAAAGAACATAATCAAATTGTTATTTTTACTACACCATCGCAATCTTCGGTTTACTCTGCCTTGTTTCCGGACCTGCAACAAGTTCCTGTTCATTCTTATCAAATTAATTTTCATCCACAACAATTCTTTAAAAACATTATTCTAACTAAAAAAATTTTTTCTTCTATACAAGTAGAACATAATAATTTAAAGAAATTTATATCAAGCTATCAAAGTCCGGATATAATTATTTCTGACAATCGTTATGGATTTTATTCCAAAAATATTCCAAGTGTGCTTATTTCACATCAATTGGAAATACAATTGCCCTTTTTATTTTCTTTTGGTAACATCATACAACAAAATATGTTTTCAAACTTTGATGAGATATGGGTGCCAGATTATCCTGATAAAGAAAAGTCGCTTACAGGGAAATTATCCCATAATTCTTATTCATTAAAACATTATGACAAAATCAAATATATTTATCCACAATCTCTGATGACTAAAAATGAATTTAGAAAAGAGATAGATTATTTATTTATTATTAGTGGAACAAATGCAGAGAGGAATTTTTACGAAAACTATTTTGAGAATATATCTGAAAAACTACTCAAAATAAATTCTGAATTAATTATCAAAATAGCCGGGAGTGTTTGTAAAGATAATCGTTTATTTTTAGGATTGATAAATTACAATGAATTGAATAATTGGATATTGAAAGCAAAAAACATTATTACTCGCCCGGGCTATTCTACATTAATGGATTTACATAAAATAATGTCTGAAGACCAGAATTTATATTTAATTCAACCTCGTTATCAGTATGAGCAAAAGTATTTGTATGAATATTGGATTCAAAAACAATGGGCTCAACCATTATCGGTCATTTTGCAGTAAATATTTAATTTGCATAATCTTTTCTTTTTAATCAATTTTACACGGCTTTTTTAAATGTATGCTCATAGGCGTTCTTAAATCAAAAATACATTGTGTTACTGTAACACAAGCAGAATTGGATTATATTGGAAGCATTACCATTGACGAAGATTTAATGGATGCGGCTGACCTTATTGAAAACGAGCAGGTACACGTGTTGAATAAAAGAAATGGAGAAAGAATTATTACCTATGTTATTAAAGGGAAAAGAGGAAGTGGTATTATTTGTTTGAATGGTCCTGCTGCTCTTAAGTTTACACCCGGCGATGTGGTTATTATCATATCTTACACTTGGATAGACAAAAACGAAGCCAAAAATTTTCGTCCCAAAATTATTTTTCCTGACACATCAACCAATAAACTCATCAAGTAGTGCGTCAATCAATTCGATCCTTAATTCAGTATGCGGTTTTGTTGGGTATAGGAGGTTTGTTGGTTTATTTATCTATTCAAAGAACAAATGTTTCCAAAGAAGAATTGTTGCATACTTTTTCAAATGCTAATTGGTTTTGGGTTAGTATATCGTTATTGATAAGCTTATTCAGTCATTTTGCCCGTGCATACCGTTGGAATTATCTTTTAGAACAATACAACTATACAACTGATTTGCCTACCTCGCTATCTTCTGTATTGATTGGCTATTTAGCTAATTATGGTTTACCTAGAATGGGGGAGATTTCCCGTTGTGCCGTTGTAAATAAATACAACCGCATTCCTATGGATATTGCGTTGGGCACTGTGATTGCTGAAAGAGTAGTTGACCTTTTTCTTCTTTTTCTGGTCTTTGTTTTGGTTGTCATTTTTCAATATAATGATTTATATTCTTTATTGAATCAATATATTTTTGTCCCATTACACGAAAAGTTTCAGCACACCAATTGGTTTTTGTTAGCAGTAGTGGGAACAACAGGGCTTGTATTATTAGTGTTGTTATTATCTAAAAAAAACACTACTTCAGTTTCATGGTTTGACAAAGCAATTTTGTTTATACAAAATTTAATTCGCCCTTTGCTAAGTATTCATAAGATAAAAAGACCTGCAGTTTTTTGGATATGGAGTATTGTTATCTGGTTGGCATATTTCTTTTCTATGTACGCCTGTTCTTTATCGATGAGTGGTACAGAACATCTTGGTATGTTAAAAATTTTGGTGTTGTTTTTATTTGGGACAATAGGCGTGATTGTTACGCCCGGTGGAATTGGTGCTTATCATTTTTTAATTACAGAAATACTTTTATTTTATCAATTAGATAATGCCTCTGCTGCTGCCTTTCCATGGATGATTTGGGGAACTCAATTTATACTCATTATCTTTACAGGGGCATTGGCTTTTATACTACTACCCATCATTCACTCTAAAAAATAATTTCATGACAGATTTTACAACTATTGTACTTAAAAAAATTATATCAAAAGAAGAATTACAAAGAGTAGCATTTCGGGAAAAGTATTTTAATAAAAAGATTGTTTTTACCAATGGATGCTTTGATATTTTGCATCCGGGGCATGTATATTATTTGAATAAGGCAAGAAGTTTAGGCGATATACTGATTGTGGGATTAAATTCAGATGCTTCTGTAAAACGATTAAAAGGAGCCAATCGTCCTGTGCATCCACAAGGTAAAAGAGCAGAAGTATTAGCCAGTTTGTTGTGTGTAGATTATGTTTGTATTTTTGAAGAGGATACGCCTTTGGAACTTATAAGAACAGTGAACCCTCATGTTTTGGTAAAAGGCGGAGATTATACCATAGATAATATCGTAGGAGCCGATTATGTATTGCAACAGGGTGGTAGAGTAGAGATTATTCCCTATTTAGAAGGATATTCAACAACGAAGATATTGAGTATAAAATAAATTAAATTATCAAGCCATGCAATTAAAATACCAACCTAAACAAAAAGCCATTGTTTTATTAGAAGATGGAAAAATTTTTGAAGGATATGCGGCAGGATATAGTGGCACCACCTCGGGAGAAATTTGTTTTAATACTGGCATGACGGGCTATCAGGAAGTATTTACCGACCCGTCCTATTACGGGCAAGTAGTCGTAATGACCAATGCTCACATTGGTAATTACGGTATTTTGCCTGATGAAAACGAAAGCGATGGAATTAAAATATTTGGACTCATTGTTAAAAAGTTCAGTGAAATATACAGCCGCCCTTCAGCACAACTATCTTTGCAGGAGTTTTTAGTACAAAATAAAATTGTAGCTGTAAGTGATGTAGATACCCGTGCTTTGGTAAGATACATTCGCAGCAAAGGGGCAATGAACGTTGTTATCTCTTCTGAAACAACCGATATTGAACAATTAAAACAAGTACTTTTACAAACCCCCAAAATGGCAGGATTAGAATTATCTTCTAAAGTTTCTACCTCTATTGCATACGAAATTCCTGCAAATAGTTATAAATACAAAATCAGCGTTATTGACTACGGTATCAAAAAAAATATTCTGAGACATCTTTCTGAACGTGGTGCCTATTTAAAAGTGTTTCCTTACAATGCTTCTGCAGAGGATATATTATCTTTTCAGCCCGATGGTATAATGCTTTCCAACGGACCAGGCGACCCCGCCGCCATGCCCAAACAAGTAGAAGTAATCAAACAATTAATGAATACTTATATTCCTATGTTTGGTATTTGCCTTGGTCATCAATTGATATGCGAAGCCGTTGGATTATCTACTTACAAGATGCACCATGGGCACAGAGGGCTCAACCATCCCGTGAAAAACTTATTAACGGGCAAATGTGAAATTACATCTCAAAACCATGGCTTTTCTGTTTCCGAAAAAGATGCCTTTAACCATCCGGATATAGTAGTAACTCATGTTAATTTGAACGATCATACCATTGAAGGCATTCAACATAAAAAGCAATCTGTATTCAGTGTTCAATACCATCC
>JAOABO010000090.1 GCA_026418315.1 Bacteroidia bacterium | reverse complement strand
GCAATACATTTTGTCATCAAAATTAAGTATATGAATAATAAAAACGACCTGTCAGAACCAAAAAATGAGCAAGTTGCAGAACATAATCAAAACAATAGCACTGAGCAAACTGAAGAAATAACCAATACTGTTTCTTCAAAAAATACTGAAGAGGATAACAATGCCTCTGTTAATCAAGAAGATTTACTAAAAAAGATAAATACCCTTGAAGAGCAACTATCTGAGTTAAATGACAAATATATTCGCTTACTGGCTGAATTTGATAACTTTAAAAAAAGAAGCCGCAAAGAAAAAGAAGATCTATTAAAATATGCAGGAGAAGATGTATGGAAAAATATTTTGCCCATTATGGATGATTTTGAAAGAGCATTAAAAGAAAATCAAAATACAAATGATATAGAAATCGTTAAAAAAGGATTTGAACTTATATATAATAAAATGAAGCACCTTATTACTAAAAACAATATAACCCCCATTGACTGTTTACATAAAGAATTTGACCCCGACATTATGGAAGCAATGGCTAAAACCCCGGCACCATCTGATGAACTAAAAGGAAAAGTGATTGATGAGCTTGAAAAAGCATATCAGATGAATGGAAAAATTATTCGCTTTGCTAAAGTCATTGTTGCTGAATAAAAAAACTTAATATGAAAAGAGATTACTACGAAATACTTGGTGTTCCTAAAAATGCAAGTGAAGAAGACATAAAAAAAGCATACAGAAAGCTGGCAGTCAAATATCATCCTGATAAAAATCCGGGTAATAAAGAAGCAGAAGAAAAATTTAAAGAAATTAATGAAGCATACGAAGTATTGAGCGATAAGGATAAACGAGCCCGCTACGATCAATTTGGTCATGCAGGAGTAGGATCATCTGCTGCTTCAGATGGCACAGGAAGTTACTATGGAGGCGCCGGAGTCAATATGGATGATATATTTTCTCATTTTGAAGATATTTTTGGCGGAAGTTTTGGAGGATTTAATACTTCAAGAGGCAGAAAAGTTCAAAGAGGCGGCGATGTGAAAATCAATGTAAAGCTCACTCTTGAAGAAATAGCAACCGGTGTCAGTAAAAAAATAAAAATAAAAAAACAAGTCAGTTGTCATGCTTGTCATGGTTCAGGGGCCAAAAATGGTAAACTTAATACCTGCCCTACCTGTAGAGGCAGTGGCGTAGTTGTAAAAACACAACAAACTATATTAGGCCACATACAAACCCGAACCACTTGCCCCACTTGTAGTGGAAGCGGCACCATTCCATCTGAAAAATGTCATATCTGCAGCGGCACCGGAACAGTATGGGGAGAAGAAATAGTATCTTTTAATATCCCTGCTGGTGTACAAAACGGAATGGAATTATCCCTTAATGGCAAAGGACACGCTGCACCTAATCAAGGTATTCCAGGAGATTTAATTATTCATATAGAAGAATTGCCTCACCCTCATTTTGAAAGAGATGGAGATAATCTGATTTATCATTTGTTTATTAGTTTCCCCGACGCAGTACTTGGTTCAAATGTAGAAATCCCAACTTTAGACGGCAAAGCTAAAATAAAAATTGAACCCGGTATTCAATCGGGAAAACTATTAAGATTAAAAGGCAAAGGACTTCCTTCTATCAATGGATATAAAAAAGGAGACATTATTGTAGATGTCAATGTTTATACTCCCTCTCATGTAACTCCAGAAGAAAAAAGAATTTTGGAACAATTAAGAAATTCAAAAAATTTTCAACCATCACAAAATAAAAAAGAAAAATCATTTTTTGAAAGAATGAAAGAGTATTTTGAATAAAACCTATTTATGCTTTCAATACAAGAAATAAAAAACAGATATGGAATAATAGGTAATCATCCCTTACTTATTCGGGCTATTGATATTGCAGTAAAAGTTGCCTCTACTGATTTAACTGTACTCATACTTGGAGAAAGCGGAACAGGGAAAGAAGTGTTTCCGCAAATCATTCACCAATTCAGTAGCAGAAAACATGGTCCTTACATTGCAGTAAACTGTGGTGCTATACCCGAAGGAACAATAGACAGTGAATTGTTTGGACATGAAAAAGGTGCATTTACAGGCGCTACAGAATCCCGAAAAGGATATTTTGAAGTAGCTAACGGCGGAACTATTTTTTTAGACGAAGTAGGAGAATTACCTCTATCTACACAAGCCCGTTTACTCAGAATTCTTGAAACAGGAGAGTATATCAGAGTAGGAAGCAGCAAAGTACAAAAAACCAATGTGAGAGTAGTTGCTGCTACCAACATCAACTTTGACATAGCCATTCAAAAAGGAAAATTCAGAGAAGATTTGTATTATAGATTGAATACGGTTCCTATTTACTTGCCTCCATTAAGAGAAAGAAAAGATGACATTTTACTCCTCTTCAAAAAATTTGCAGCTGACTTTGCAGTAAAATACAAAATGCCGGCCATTCAGCTTACTCCCGAAGCAGAACAGTTTTTTTTAAACTACCATTGGCCCGGAAATATTCGTCAGTTAAAAAACATTACCGAGCAAATTTCCATTATTGAAAAAGAAAGAAATATTACTCCCGAAATACTCAATAATTATTTAAACTATTACTCTTCTGAACACACTTCTGCACCTATGAAATTAAGTGATGTGCAATATGAAGAATCTGTATTAAAATCTGCATTCTTTGAACTCAAAAAAGAAGTGGACCAATTAAAAAAAGTAGTGTACAGCTTAGTTACCATTGTCAAACCAGATATTTTAAATAGCTCATCTGACTTAAATAACCAATTGCCTGTGTTGTCGGCTCAAAACCCAGTTGCTGTTGCACCCATTCATTCATCTGTAAAACCCACTATGCAAACAACAGATGTATCAGAAAAAAATGTTATTCCTATTGAAGAAACTTTATCTATACAAGACAAAGAAAAAGAACTGATCAAAAAAGCATTGATTAAATACAAAGGCAAACGAAAATACGCCGCAAAAGAATTAGGCATTAGCGAAAGAACTTTGTATAGAAAAATCAATGAATATAACCTCAAGGATTTATGAAAAAATTGGTATTCAATACATTGTATTTTGGGATAATTCTTATACTTATTCACTGTTCTTCTTCTGAAAAGCAAAAAGCCAATGACTTGCTCATTTCCAATGAAAATACAAGTTCAACTATAAATTCTAAAAAAGAAAACAAAGAAGTCGATTACTTTATTAAACCCTTAAGTGATTCTACATTTACCGGGGAAGCTGAAGAAAAATATCCTAATGGAATAGTAAAATATAAAGGTTTTTATCGTTTTGGTAAAAAACACGGAGAATGGATTTATTTTTATCCTAACGGAAAAATATGGAGCGAAGCTCGCTTTAACAGAGATAAAATGCATGGTGAAAGTAAAGTATATTATCCAAACGGCAATCTCTATTACAGCGGATTTTACAAATATGACCTGAAAGATAGTGTGTGGACATACTACGACTCTACCGGTATTGAAAAATATAAAGAAGTTTACTTAAAAGGTAAGCTCATCAAAAAAGAGTTGAGTAAAAAATGAGAAAATTTTTCGTTTTTATTATTGTTTTTACTCTCATTTTAGCGAGTGTTATTTATTTCACATTCACATACGGTACTAATTTTTTAAGTTCTGTGATAGCCGATATTATTCCCACAGAAGTGCAGCAGCAAATAGGCGAAAACACCCTGAAATCTATGGATGCTCAATCCTTTGAAAAAACCGCATTACCTACACATGTTCAAAAAAGAATCATGTCAGAATTTTACAAAATCACTCAACAAGATAGTACTCAAGTAAAGCTTTTATTCAGAAATGCACCATACCCCAATGCTTTTGCTTTGCCCGGAAATTTTATTGTTATTCTTGATTCTCTTGTAAAACTAAGTAATGACAGCACGCATTATTATGATATATTGGGCGTACTCAGCCACGAAGCAGGACATTTGCATTACAAACATAGTTTACGTTTAATTATAAAAGCAGGTTTAACTGGTGTTATTATAGGATATGTAATTGGGGATTTCTCTTCATTTTTAGCCACAGTAACGCATCAACTTTTATCGCTATCATATTCACGCCAATTTGAAGAAGAAGCAGATGATTATGCTATTCAAATACTGCGTCAAAATAAAATTTCCACACTTCCTTTAGCCAATATATTAGAAAAACTTAGTAACATATCACAAAACTCTGAAGTGCCTGAATTTTTATCTACTCATCCGGTTACAAAAGAGCGAGTAAAGAAACTCAAAGAAAATAATTTTTAATACTCCATCTACCTCTTTACTATCAATATATCTTCTCTTCTATTAGCCATTGGTAGTTCAGGACGCTGTGGTAATAAATAGGTTTCGCAGCCAAATTTTCTCAATCGCATCATTAGCGAAAAAATAACTGTATCATCCATCTTTTGATTAAGATTTTCGTGAGATGTAGAACCCTTCAATTGTTTTTGGTTTTTCAAAAATTGTAATCCTTCCTTTGACTGCAAAAATCTGTTTCGCTTATCAAAATTAGGAATATCACCTATCAACATTCTACCACCTGACTTCAACAAATCTATTGCCTCATGAATAAATTGATAGATATTATCATTGGCAAAAACATAAAACAAAACACTGTAACATAAAATATAATCTATTTTGCCTCTGTATCTTTTTAGCAAAGGATGTTCTAATGGAAATTTTCCGGGAATATATTTTGGATAGTTATCCTTTGGTAAATTGTCTAACATATCTTGAGAATCATTTAATAACAAGGTATGTTGTTGCTTCTTACAAACATCTATAATTTTGTGAGTGAGCACATCACATCCACAACCAATATCTAAAATTACTTTTTTGTTTTCTTTATTAAATGGTAATTTTGAATAAATGTCTTCCAGTATTACATCGTAATATCCTTCACGATAAGATGATGGAAATCCAATTTTTTCAGGTAATGAAAGAGATTTTTTTTTAGCCAGTTTTTGAAAATCTTCAAAAGTTAATTCTTTGTTTTTTTTACTCATACATACACTTCTTTATATTGGTTGTAACTACGAATATAATCGGCTTCAATATACAATTCACTTGCCAGCACTAATTGTACCGCTGTATGTGAATATTCCATATAATGCCAGCAATAAGGTGGCAAATACAGACCAAGGTGAGGTTTATCTAATAAATACTGTTCTTTAGAGCCATCCGGCATTTCTGTATGAACAATAATCTTTCCGGATACAGCAATTAAAATTTGTTCTGTCTTGTAATGGGCATGGTGCCCTCTTGTTAATTCTTCCGGAGTAAAATAAGTCCAAAAAACTCTCTTAATTTCAAAAGGTATGTTCTTTGAATTTTCTGCAACAGAAATATATCCTACTGCACTATTCCCAATTTTTGGAAACTCTATAATATATGGTTTTTCATATTTGTTCATGATAAGTGCGTTATCGTTTGATTTTCACACACCAATGTTTTTCCTTTTATTTTTTGATATACTAAAATATCATGAGTGGACAACAACACTGCCGTTCCTTTTTCTGAAAGTGATTTCAACAATTGAACTATTTCTAATGATGTTTGTGGATCTAAATTTCCCGTTGGCTCATCAGCAATAATCAACTCCGGATGGTTGACTAAAGCCCTTGCTATACACACTCTCTGCTGTTCTCCACCCGATAGTTCATACGGCATTTTTTTATATTTATCCTGTAATCCTACACTTTCCAATACTTCACTAATCCTTTCATCTATTTTTTTAGGGTCTTCCCAGTTAGTAGCTTTCATTACAAATAATAAATTATCATATACATCTCTGTCGGGCAATAATTGAAAATCCTGAAATACCACGCCAATTTTTCTTCTCAAATAGGGTATGTCTGCTTTTTTAATAGTCAATAAATCGTATGAACAAACGCTCGCTTTCCCTTTTTTAATTGGAATATCTGCATAAATGGTTTTAATTAAGCTGGTTTTTCCACTTCCGCTTTTTCCAAGTAAATAAACAAAATCGCCTTTTTGTATACTAACATTCACATTGTTCAATATCAAGTGTTCATCATAATACACATCAACATTTTCATATTTTAGCACAATACTCATTTTTCAAAAATTAATCGCCTCAAAAATACTTTGATTATTTTCCATCTGTTGCTAAACAAAAGAAATTTTACTAACAAAAACAGGTGGATAAAATTCTTTCTCATAAACCCTCCATTACCCTTTCAATCTATAAATTTACCAAAATTTTTTGAAGATGAAATATCTTGCAATCTTTATATTTTTATTAAATACCTTTCTATTATCCATTGCTCAAAAAACCTTATACTATACAGACGAGAACGGCTTATTCAAAAAAGCAACAGAACTTTTTGAAAACAAAGATTATTCCAATGCTTACCAAATGTTTGAAAAATATTTGAACACCCCTTTGAAAGAAACCTTGTTAAGCACAGATGCTCAATACTTCAAATCTTTATGTGCATATTATTTGGAAAACAAAGATGCTGAACAGCAATTAAAATTATTTATAGAAAAATATCCCGAAAATACACGAACCAATATTGCTTTGTTTTATTTAGCAGATTTATATTTCAAAAAGAAAAAATACGATGATGTTCTAAAAACATATAATAAAATTGAAATTGAAGAACTTTCCAAAGCACAACAAGCAGAGTACCACTTCAAAAAAGGAATCGCCTTACTTGAAACAAACGACCTTGCTAATGCATCCTCTGAATTTTACGAAATCAAAGATACCGATAATCCTTACTACCAACATGCCACTTACTACTATGCTCACATCGCCTACCAACAAAAAAAATACGAAACCGCACTTGAAAATTTTCTTAAACTTAAAAAAAACTCTACCTATTCTTCCATAGTACCTTATTACATTGCTCATATTTATTTCATTCAAAATAAATATCAAGAAGTGATTGATGTAACCAACCAACTAATTAAAGATTCTGTGTTCTATCAAAAACTCCCCGAAATTCAGCGAATGGTGGGTGAATCCTACTTCAACTTAAAGCAATATAAACCATGTGCAGAAGCATTGGAAAAATCTAACCAATTAAGTGCATTAGATAATCAAGGTAATTATCTATTAGCATATTCATACTATCAAAACAAAGATTACTCAAACGCTGCAAAATACTTTGAAAAATCTGTTGGAAAAGACGACTCATTAGCACAAAATGCATGGTACCACCTGGCAGATTGTTACTTACAATTCAATCAAAAAGACAAAGCAAAAAATGCATTTTATGGTGCGTCTAAACTAAACTACATTCCATCTATCAGTGAAAACGCTTTATTCAACTTTGCTAAAC
>JAOABO010000008.1:21703-23983 GCA_026418315.1 Bacteroidia bacterium | reverse complement strand
TACTTATTGTAAGTAGAAATGGTAGGGTCTGAAAAATAAATTAAAAAATATACTACAATAGAGAACATCGCAGAAAGTCCAAAATCAAAGATAAAATATTTTTTCAAAAGCGACATTTCTGTTTTGGAATATTTTAAATATTGAGCAATGCCCGTGGATATGAAAATAAGAGCAGCAAAAGGAATCATCCATAGATTATAATCTTCGGCTTTGATAGGAGCTTTGTTAGTATCCAATAATTTATTCAAAACGGGAACAGAAGTGAAGTAAATAATAATGAGTCCTGATAAAAATAACAATAAAGAGCCAATAAACATCCAAAATTCTTTTGAAGACAAATTTTCTTCTTCTGCCATTTGATAATGCTTCATATATGCATAAATGAGAAGAATAAAACTCATTAAAGTCCATGCCATTAAATAGAGCTTGTGCTGACCAGTTATTATTGCAAAATACAATGCCAGTATAGAGGACATTCCATAGAGATTTTTCGTCAATAATTCTTTTTGAAACGCCCAAACAACAATTGCTATAAAGAGTAAAATGAACAAGAGCAATTGCCCTTGCATGCCTAAATCCGTAAATGCATGTACAGAGGCATTGCCTAAAATGCCGCTACGAGTAAGAAAAGTAGAGTACAATACCAGCAGAAATGCTGCTATTGAAAAGAAGTGTGTAACAAAATATGAACCTTTATTTTTGTTATTCAATATCATTAGATGAGCTGCTGCTACAATGAGTAGCCAAGGTACTAATGATGAGTTTTCTACAGGGTCCCAAGCCCAAAAACCGCCAAAACTCAATGCTTCGTAAGCCCATGCTCCGCCCATTAAAATTCCTGCACCTAATATAAGCGTTGAAAAAAAAGCCCATTTTACGCCTTGTTTTTGCCAGAAAAAATAATCTTGTTTGATTAGTCCGTTTAGTGCTAATACAAAAGGAATAAGGGTAGAAGCAAATCCTAAAAACAATGTGGGTGGATGAATGGTCATCCAATAATTGGCTAATAAAGGATTAAGTCCACGCCCATCTATATTGCTTAAATAATCGGGGTTTTGTAGGAATGGTAAGTTCATAAAGTCGGGATGCTCTCGGAGTAACAAAAACATGCTGCTGCCAATTTTCACATCACCTACATAGACGCCTAAAATCATGGTAGATAAAAATGCCTGTACCAGCATGTATAATCCCATGACCACTGGCTCATTGTCTTTTAAGGTTCTATAAAAAAATATGCTTAATAATCCCTGCCAAAAAAGCCAAAGCAAAAAACTACCTTCTTGTCCTTCCCATAAACAAGAAAGGATGAATTGTTTGTCCATAGCCCTATTGCTATGCTGCCATACATATTGATATTCAAAGTAGTGATTGAATAACATGAACAAGATAAGAGATGCAATGGATACAATCGAAATAAAGTGTAGATAAAGAAATAGACGAGCTGTTTTTAATAGTGAATTATTTTTTTGAGATAAAAAATAAGATAAACTGCTGGATAAAGAAGAGGTAAATAAAAGTGCTGTAAGAAAATGTCCCGACTGTCCTGCCCATAAATGTTCACCGGTATATATTAAATTATTCATTTTTCATTTATTATTTGACTCTTTGAAATTCTGTAATTTTTAAGTTTTGGAGGTGTTTTGCAAAACTACATAAAATAAAAGCATGGGGTATAGTTTGATGATAGTTTATATCTGAATTATTTCA
This sequence comes from Bacteroidia bacterium, assembly GCA_026418315.1. Lineage (GTDB taxonomy): Bacteria > Bacteroidota > Bacteroidia > B-17B0 > Aurantibacillaceae > BPGX01. Next base: position 22,276 of record JAOABO010000008.1, on the reverse strand, counting down.
ATAGATTCCTGTTCAAACAATTTATTAACTCTTTCATAATGATTATCTGTCAAGAATATTTGGGTTACCGGGCTATTTTTAATTTGTAACCTTATCTTATTTAACCTTCCATCATCTAATCTGTCAAACAAATCGTCAATTAATAAAATGGGTGTAATTTTTGTTTTTTGATGCAAATACATGAGTTCCAAAAATTTTATAGCAAATACGATGGTTTTTTGTTGCCCTTGAGAGGCAAAATTCTTGGCAGGGTAGTTATTAATCAATATTTCAAAATCATCTCGGTGAGGACCAGTAGTGGTATAGCCCATGCGAATATCTTTGGGTAAACTGTGTTGTAATTCTTTATAAAAATCATTCTGAATAGTTGAAGTGTATTTTAATTCCAAATGTTCCTGATTGTCTTGTAAATTCTGATAAACAGTAATCAATGTGTTTTTTATTTCTTCAAAAAAAGAGTGTCTTTTTTTTAGAATTATTTCTCCATACTGCGAAAGTTGTGCATTGTACACATCCAATAAATCTTGTTGTTGGAATGCAATCTCTCCTTTTTTGATTATACTATTTCTGTGT
>JAOABO010000008.1:5726-21609 GCA_026418315.1 Bacteroidia bacterium | reverse complement strand
GCGAAAGTTGTGCATTGTACACATCCAATAAATCTTGTTGTTGGAATGCAATCTCTCCTTTTTTGATTATACTATTTCTGTGTTGTAAAATCTGATGGTATTGTATCAATGCGTTTAAATATTCTTTGTCAAATTTTGAAATGAAGGCGTCCAAAAATTTTCTTCTGGTATCGGCATATTCTGTAATTAAGTTCAAATCTTGTGGGGCAATCATGACTACAGGAATTTTCCCAATGTGGTCAGAAATTTTTGGATAGGGTTTTTGATTAAGGGTTATTTGTTTGCCTTCCGATTTTTTAAAACTACAGTTTACTTCAAAAGCTGCTTGTTCATGTTCGTATTTTCCTGATAGCACAAAGAATTCTTTTCCATGTTGAATATTTTGTGTATCAGATGATGAAAAATAACTTTTAGTCATGGATAGGTAGTAAATAGCATCTAAAATATTGGTTTTCCCAACTGCATTATTTCCAACAAAAGCAGTTATTGTTTTTGAAAATTCAAATTGAATGTCTTCAATGTTTTTGAAGTAAAGGATGTTAAGTTTTTTCAGAAACATTGCGGCAAAACAAGTAAATTATGTGAAGATAAACAAAATATGTGGTACGAGCTGCTTTTTAATAGGATAAAATTCCTATTCTTGCTTTACACGAATATCAAACTCTGTTCTTCTGTTTTCGGCATGTTGTTGTTCTGTGCATTTTACTTTGTTTCCGCAGTTATTCAGCAGTTTACTTTCACCATAGCCAACATAAGATAATCTATTAGAATCTATTCCTTTAGAAACAATATACTCGTAGGCAAATCTGGCTCTTTTTTCAGATAGAGTAAGGTTTTGTTTATCATTACCCCTGCTATCTGTATGAGACGAAATAGTGATTATAAGTTTAGGATTATCTTTCATAATCTGAGTCACTTTATCTAGTACTCTGTAACCTTCGGCATCTGGCTTGTAGGCATTCAGGGCATAATTGATTTTCTCGCGAATTTTAATAGTATCGGCAGAGTATTTGTTTTTGAGCTTTAATACGTTTAGCCAAGGGTCGTTGATTTGGTATTCAGCAAGGGTTGTTTTTTCCAAATCTAATAATTGAATTTTGAAATCGCCTCCTAAACCTCTCACCAATCTTTTGATAATTCTGTTCTTTGAGTCGGTAATTAAAATAACATCTGTTTTATTTAACAATGAATCTTTTTGCCCCGAAGGAATTACAAAAGATATTCCTTTTCTGAACTTCAAATTATCTGCAAAAAATAATCCTGTACTGTCTGTTTCTAAATCCTGAACAGGAGATTCCTCATCTGTGATTATCACTTTTACTTTTTTTAGTTTCTCAAATTTTGAGGTTTTCAGATAACCACGAATATTAATGTTCAATTCTGTGTCTTCTACCTCTAGATCTTTTAATATAGTTTTTTCGTACGGTAATAGTTCAAATTTAAATGATTCACCAGGAAAATAAATGAACCTCTTTATTTCTTTACCATTTTTATTGGTAAGAATAATTTTTGTACCAGGTGTTAGTTGAATGTCGTTTTCAGCAAAAGTAATGATGTATTGCTGGTCATAATCTAAATACTTGAATGTAAAGGAGCCAAATTCATTAGTGGTAATGGTATCTATAATATCTCCCTTCTGATTTTTAATTATCAGTTTGATATTTTTTAATGCTTCTGTAGTATTATTATCTGTTAATATCAAAAGATTACCTCCGATATGCAAAATTCCATCTCTTTTTAAGTCAATGAAAAGGTATTTTTGAAATGGCAATTGTGTGAATACGAACTTATCGCAAGGGAAATTTTTGGTTATTCTTATGAGAGTATCATTTCTTGCCATGAAAAACCTGGCCTTACCTTTAGCTATTTCTTCATTTTCGTTTACTTTTACATAATAGGTTTGAGTTGTGTCTCTTATTACAAATTTAAAGTATCCTTTATTGTCAGTAATAGTAGAATCAGCTTTTTCACAATTTTCTTTTAATAAGTATAACTTAACATTTGAAACAGGTTCTTTATCAGTTTCATTCATTAAGATATTACCATCTATGACAGGAGGTGGGCATCCTGAAAAATCAGAAACACCTGCTATATCTGGACAACGGTCTTCCTTATCAGCAATACCATCTTTATCTTTATCGGGACAACCTTTTAGTGATTTATCTCCAGGTTCATCTGGACAAACATCTTCAATATCAGATAATCCATCATTATCTTTATCAGGGCATCCATTCATTTCTAACTTTCCAGCTAAATCAGGACATTTATCATCCTTGTCAGCAATGTTATCATCATCTTTGTCTGGGCAACCCATTAATGATTTCTTACCGGCAATGGATGGACAAGCATCATCTTGATCTTGTATACCATCCTTATCTTTGTCATAAAATCTGGATTTTTTAAACACACTTGAGAATTTCATTAAAAGAAAGATATCAAAACCTTTTATGTTGTTATCTAAAACTAAATCACTTAAGTGATTGGTCCCTATCGTTATCCACCCTAGTTGAAGAATCATACCTGCCGAAACCTTTCTTGCAGAAGTATTTGAATACATGGGAAAATAATGAACGGGAACTGATATTAAAAATCCTTTTATACTTTCAAATCTTGGCATGAAAGAGTAAAAAGCATACTCTCTGGAAAAAGATACAGTTGTATTATTTCTATAAGGAATTTGTGCAGCCAAATTCAAAAATATCTTATTATACACTCTGATATCAGCTTGTAAAAGCAACTTTGTAGGGAGGTTCATTTGATACGTGGTGGAAGCATCCAGGAATCCAAAACGTTTTCTGATAGTGTCATTAATGTTTTTTGTTAAAACCTCATGAGAGAAGATTAGATTTTTGACATTCCAATTTCTGGCATCTGCAATAAAATCATTACTATTGAATTTTGTGTATTTTATAGAACCAATATCCAATATGGAAGCTGAGAATTTTACAGAGTAATTAGTAATATCATTAAAGTGTTTTTTTGATTTAATATAATAGGTTATGCCAAAATCTAGTCCAAAAGAAGGGTGACCATTCATTTTATAATTAATAATAAAAGGGTTTATATTGAAATCTCTTGAATGTCCGTAATAAACGTAAGATGAGTAAATATTCATTGTAGAGTCAGAAACGAGTTCATATGAGAAATCTTTTGAATATGCATAAAATGATTGGATTCCTTGTAAAAATTTAATTGTTGTACCAATAGTTAAATTGCTTTTGGAATTATCAATAATTTCTCTGGCATAGCATAATCCATATTCAGCCCACAAATGAGTAGATGCATAGGTGTTGAAACTGTTATTTCTTTTTGATAAACCTGAAGGATAATTGAAATGATTATATAGTATGGGAGCTAATTCGTTATTTATTTCATTAAAGTTCATGTAATTTCTTATGTTCCATATAAAGGCCATTGTACTTTTTTCATTAATTTTAGCTAAAAATGATGGCATTAGTATATAACTACTACTCGTAAAATGTCTTTTGGTATTACCTTCAATGAATTCTGTTGTGTTCCTGTTTAGTATTTTATCTTTATCAAAATTATGAAATAGATAATCTCTACTGATTCTAAAATAATTGCTGATAAATCCAGCTTGTCCTCCAACACTTAAATCAAAAATACAGGTTCCATGTGCATTTGCAGGGTTTTGAATAACTGCAGATACACCACTAAAATTTCCGGAAGAAAAACCGAGGATGTTTTGACCAAAAGTAAAGTGAAAAATTAATATCATCTTCAAAACAACAAATACAATTCTCATATATTTATTCTTATATTTATAGATAAAAAATACCTTCCTTATCGCTTAATAGCGTAACATAAAAATATTTTTGAGTTATGTGTTTATTGTGCCCTTACTTAGGTTCGTGGGCTTTTTTTTCTTCTTGTTTTTTAGGTGTGGGTGCTGGCTTTGCTTCTTTTGATGTTGCAGGATTGGTAGCGTCTTTGGCGTTAGAGGATTTCTGTTTAATAGTAATCTCCTCTTTTGGTGCTTCTTTACCTTTTTTTTCTTCATGTTTAGGTTGTTGTTTACCACCGTCTTGTGCATACGCACTCATTGTAGCAAGGATACTACTTACTACAAGCATTTTAATTGTTTTCATAGGTTAAAATTTATAGCAAATTTAAAGCATTTTATGTGAATAAAGCAAATTATTTGAACAAATTTTTAAGGGTTTATTTCTGTATTTTAGCGGCAAATGGTAAAAAAATTTTCTTTAATATTCTTGTTTCAATATGCATTTACCTTATCAGTATTTTCTCAATATCAGGATTCTTCTAAAATTATCTTTAAAAGAAAAATTATTATTAATTCCGTTACGGGTATTGTATATAGTGGATCTTTAATATATCTCAATCAACTATGGTATCAACCCTATAAAACTTCTCATTTTCACTTTTTTGATGATAATCCGGAATGGTCTAAAATGGATAAATTAGGCCATTTTTTTACTGCCTATTATGCCTTTAAATACTTAAAAGAATGGTATAGTTTTGCAGGATATAAATATTCTGACTGGATTGCGGCTGGTATTACCTGGACTTATTTATTAAACATAGAAATTTTGGATGGATTCAGCAACGGTTGGGGATTTTCATTAGGTGATCTGGCATCGAACACTTTGGGTGTTTCTGTTTTTTTAATTCAAAATACTTATGTAAAAGATTTTTTTACGATTAAATTTTCATATTGCCCTACCAATTATCCTTCCTATAACCCGATGTTATTAGGCAAAAAGTATTATGAACAAATGATTAAAGATTATAATGGTCAAACATTCTGGCTGAGTGTTTCTCCTTTTTATAAATGGAATAAAAAATTAGAATGGTTATGTTTATCTTTTGGATATGGAATTGATGGGTTTGTAGGTGCAACCAATAATTGGGTAAAGAAAAATAATCAATACTTTGATTACAACAGTATTAAAAGATATCATCAATATTATTGGAGTATAGATATAGATTTGTCAAAAATAAAAACTAAAAAACTCTGGCTGCATAAACTATTGCTAGCTATCAATTGGGTAAAAATACCTGCACCAGCTCTTGAACTGAAAGGAAATAATCTTTACTTTCGCCCATTATTATTCTCAAATTAAGTGTATTATGGAACTTTATACAATAAACACAGGTTTGTTCAAATTAGATGGCGGAGCCATGTTTGGTGTAGTACCTAAAAGTATTTGGAACAAAATCAATCCTGCAGATGAAAACAATATGTGTACATGGAGTATGCGATGTTTACTTGTGATAGCTGATAAAAGATTAGCACTTATAGATACAGGAATTGGAGATAAACAAAGCGAGAAATTTTTTAGTTATTATTATTTACACGGAGAAGATTCTTTAAAGCAATCTTTAGAAAAATTAGGCATTACCTTTTCTGATATTACGGATGTTTTTCTAACGCATCTGCATTTTGATCATTGCGGTGGAGCCATATCGTATGATAAATTAAAAGAAAAATACTATCCTACTTTTCCTAATGCAACTTATTGGAGTCATAGTAAACATTGGGATTGGGCTATAAAACCAAATGCAAGGGAAAAAGCAAGCTTTTTAAAGGAAAATATTTTACCCATTCAAGAGAGTGGACAATTAAAGTTTGTAGATAGAGATCATTACAACTTGCCTTTTGAATATATTGATGTTTATGGGCATACAGAAGCAATGATTTTGCCCTTGATAACTTACAAGAACACGAAGATTCTTTATACAGCAGATTTAATACCTTCAGCTGGTCATATTCCAATTCCTTATGTAATGGCTTATGATGTAAGACCACTAGAAACATTGAAAGAAAAAGAATATTTGCTAAAACAAGCTGCCGAAGAAAATTGGTTGTTGTATTTTGAGCATGACCATAAGGTAGAAATGTGTAGCGTTGAAATCGCAGAAAAAGGTATTAAAATGAAAGAACAGTTATCATTATCAGATATATAACTAAATAAAATAATATGCAAAACAATAGAATATGTGAATTATTTGGTATACAATATCCCATTATACAAGCCGGAATGATATGGTGTAGTGGGTGGGAATTAGCAGCAGCAGTCAGTAATGCTGGTGGTCTTGGTTTAATAGGGTCGGGCTCTATGTATCCGGAAATATTAAGGGAACATATTCGTAAATGTAAGTCAGCAACAGATAAACCATTTGGGGTGAATGTGCCATTACTGTATCCAGATATAGAAAAACACATGCAAATTATAATAGAAGAAGGAGTGAAAATAGTTTTTACTTCGGCAGGAAATCCTAAAACATGGACACAACATTTGAAATCCCATGATATAAAAGTAGTTCATGTGGTGCCCGGAACAAAATATGCTTTGAAAGCCCAGGAAGCAGGTGTAGATGCTGTGGTGGCAGAAGGTTTTGAAGCAGGAGGACATAATGGTAGGGAAGAAAACACTACTCTTACTTTAATTCCGGCTGTTCGGAGGGCTGTTCAAATCCCGTTAATTGCTGCCGGCGGCATAGCTACGGGTGCTGCTATGGCTGCAGCTTTTGCCTTGGGTGCAGAGGGTGTTCAAATAGGTAGCCGATTTGTTGCCTCTTTAGAATCATCTGCACACCCTAATTTTAAGCAGGCAGTGGTCAATGCAAAAGAGGGCGATACTATTCTTACCCTAAAAAAACTGACACCAGTTCGTTTAATCAAAAACAAATTTGCACTTACTGCATTGGAATATGAAAAAAGAGGAGCAACAGAAGAGGAATTACAACAGTTATTAGGAAGAGCCCGTGCAAAAAAAGGCATGTTTGAAGGAGATATGGAAGAGGGTGAATTAGAAATAGGTCAGGTTTCCGCCATTATAGATGATATAAAGCCAGCAGCAAAGATAGTTAATGAAATTATTACAGAATTCAAGGAAACACTGAATAAAATGTGTAAGTTGAATAGTCATTTTTAAATTTTATGAAATCAACATCAAAAGAGAATAAGAAGAAAAAAGTAATTGAAGAAATATTTATATTATGTAAAAGTAAAAATCATTTTGAATTTACAAATGATACAGTAAAAGAAATATCGAAAAAAAATGGTTTTGGAAATCCTTTTGATGCTACCAAAATTGATAGTAAAGAAAAACTTCCTGATATATTGTTGAAAGAGAATTATGCTTTAATTCATATAGGTAATGGAAAACACTTATTTGTGAAGGGTATTGACAATGTTTTTCATGACTTTGAACCCATTCCAGAAGATAAGATAATAGATTGGCCATATCAAAAATCGTTACTTAATCAATACAACACAAGCGAAAGCAATATATTGTCTGTTGCTAATAATCAAAGAATTTTACATCATTTTTTATTCGGTAAAGATAAAGAATTTGATGATGAAGATGTATCTAAAAGACCAAAAACTTATTTTCCTCATCGCACAAAGATTGATATTACGTATTATATTGGTCAAAAAAAGATTGAATTAAAAAACGTTCAGATGGAAATTGATTTAACCATTGAATATCAGGGAGTAATTGGTATATTTGAAGCAAAAAATGGAGTTCCAAAAAGCTTTAGTATATATCAACTGTATCACCCTTTTTTGTACTATTATAATGCTAATAGTGCACCAGAAATCTGTGGTAAAATAAAAAGTATTTATTGCGTATATTTGGTTAGAAAAAAAGAAAAGGATTATGATGCTCTGAGATTGTGGAAATATACATTTCAAAACCCTATGAAAATGAATTCTATCAGCTTAATAGATTGTAAACAATATAATCTTATAAAAAAATAATCATTATGAGTGTTGAAAATTATCTGAATAGAGTATTCAATGAAGATGTAATGAAAATATTAAAGAAATTGCCTGATAGATCTATAGATATGGTTTATGGAGATCCGGATTATAATGTTGGAATTAATTATGCTGGGAAAAATTATACAAAAAAATGGGATGAGTATATTGATTGGTACATCTCACTCACCAAAGAATGTATGCGTGTTTTAAAGCCAACAGGCAATCTCTTTATGATTAATTATCCAAAACAGAATGCTCATTTGCGCGTTAAGTACCTTGATGAAAATGCTTATGCTGTGAATGAGTATATTTGGATATATAACACCAATGTAGGGCACAGTCCAAAAAAATTTACAACAGCTCATAGAAACATATTGCATGCCACTAAAACTAAAAATAATAATTTTTACAAAGAACAAGTTGCTGTTCCATATCAGAATCCTGATGATAAAAGAATTAAAGAAAGAATAGCAGCAGGACATTCTGGTAGAATGCCATATAGTTGGTTATATTTTGATTTAGTTAAAAATGTTAGTAAAGATAAAACCATTCATGCTTGTCAAATTCCATTAGGATTGGTTGAAATACTTATTAAAGCTAGTACAAAAGAAAATGACGTAGTATTTATTTTATTTGGTGGAAGTGGCAGTGAAATAGTATTAACTCAAAAGTTAAAACGGCAATTTATAAGTTGTGAAGTGCACCCGAAATACTATCAAGTTATTATTGACAGGTTAAACAATAATGGAGAAATAAAGGATGAGTATAAACTTATAACAAAAATAAAGAACAAAAAGAAGCCATCTATTGAAAACTCTATTTTACCTCTTTTTTAGCATAACTAAAAATAATTCCATGATTTATCATCATAAAAAGACATTATCTAACGGGCTTACCGTTATTATTAATGAAGATTTTTCTACTCCAATGGTTTCACTTAATATTCTTTATGATGTGGGCTCTAAAGATGAGCATCCTGAAAAAACAGGTTTTGCACACCTTTTTGAACACTTGATGTTTGAAGGAAGTAAAAACGTACCCGATTTTGATATCGCATTGCAAAAAGCTGGTGGAGAAAATAACGCTTTTACTACCAATGACCTCACAAATTATTATTGCACTTTACCCGCACAAAATATTGAAACTGCTTTGTGGATAGAAAGCGATAGAATGTTTTTACTCGATGTAACACAAGAAAAACTGGATATTCAAAAAAGCGTGGTAATAGAGGAATTCAAACAAAGATATTTGAATAAACCCTATGGCGATGTATGGTTGCTTATTCATCCATTGGTTTACAAAGTACATCCTTATCAATGGGATACAATAGGTAAAGATATTTCACATATAGAAAAAGCAACTTTGAATGATGTACAGAGCTTTTACAATAAGCACTACGATCCTGCTAATGCCATACTTTGCATTTCCGGAAATATCAAAGCAGAAAAAGGATTTGAATTAGTAGAAAAATGGTTTGGTGATATTCCCTCAAAAGGTAAATACAAAAGAAATTTACCAAAAGAACCATCACAAACAGAAAAGAGAGTATTAGAAGTTACAAGAGACGTGCCTAACGATGTTATTTATTACTGTTACCGAATCAGTGGAAAAAATAATTTGCAAAAGTTTTACGCTACTGCGTTGTTACAAGATATTTTGAGTTATGGAGAATCTTCTCGCTTGCATCAAAGTTTAGTAAAGGATAAAAAAATATTCATTTCTGCATCTGCCTTGATTACAGACACTATAGATGATGGCATACTTATTATTAAGGGAAAATTAGTGTCTGATAAAACCATTGAAGAAGGAGAAAAAGCCATACAGGAAGAAATTGAAAAACTATTAAACGATGGAGTAAATGAAAAAGAATTGCAAAGAATTAAAAATGCTGTAGAAACTTCTAATACCCTTCAAGAGATGATGGTCAGTGCCAAGTCCTTTTCACTGAGTTATTATACTCTATTAGGCGATACGGAACTTATTAACAAAGAAAAAGAAATAATAGATGCTATAAACACTACTGATGTTCAAAATATTGCCAAAGAAATTTTTACAGATAATAATTTAAGTGTTTTACATTATTTGAGAAAAAACTAAATTATTCATACACATAAATTCTTTTAACTCTTTGAGAAATAGAGGTGAGAATTTCGTAAGGAATAGTATCGCATACGGCACTCATTCTTTTTATGTCGTCTTGATGTTCAAATATTATTATTTCTTCATTCGTTTGAATGTTTTCAATATCAGTAATATCAATCATTGTCATATCCATGCATATATTACCAACTGTGTTAATTAGGTGTTCTTTATATTTTACCTGAAAATTTCCATTACCGAGTTTTCTAAAAAATCCATCAGCATAACCAATAGGAATCACTGCTATTTTACTATCTCTGTTTAATATGGCATTTCTATTGTATCCTACACTTTCACCTTTTTTTAATTGTTTTATTTGTGCAATTTTAGTTTTTAAGGTCAGGACGTTTTGAAGAAATTTTTTTTCTTCTGTATCATCTGTAATGCCATACATACCAATACCTAATCGTATCATATCAAAATGTGCCTGTTGAAAGCGACTTACTGCTGCCGAGTTAGATATATGTTTAATTATTTTATAGTTTAATTGAGTTTCAATTTGTTCTGAAAGCTCTTTAAATAATTGGATTTGTTTTAATGTATAATCTTTGTGTAAATTGCTTTCAGAAGCAGCAAGATGAGAAAATATACTTTTGACAACTACCAAATTTGTTTGTGAAAGTATTTCTGTCAAACGCTCTATTTCATCCGGTAAAAAACCTAATCGGTGCATCCCTGTATCTATTTTAATATGAACAGGATATTTTTCAATACCTTGTTTTTCTAATTCTTCTAAAAATGAATGCAATATGTCAAAAGAATAAATTTCTGGTTCTAAATGATACTGTATAATATCTCTAAAAGAATGTTTTTCAGGAAGCATGACCATAATGGGTAATTGAATATCTGCTTGTTTAAGTTCTACACCTTCATCTGTATATGCTACTGCAATATAATCTATTCCGAATTTTTGTAAAGCAAATGCCATTTCGGTACTACCGCTTCCATATCCGGATGCTTTTAGCATACACATGAGTCGGACATTTTTTCCTACTAGTTTTTTGTAATATGATAAGTTGTTCCACAAAGCAGGTATGTTGATTTCCAAAATGGTATCATGTGTTTTTAATTCAAGATGCTCAGCGATTTTTTCAAATTCGAATTTACGAGACCCCTTAATTAATATAGTGGTTTTAAAAAACAATGATGACAGAGAGGATAAGTTATTTATAAAATCAGAAGTGGTTAAATAATGACGATATGATATTTTAAGCAGATGAATAAAATTCTTCCATTGTTCACCTATCAATATAATATGTGTCAATTGACTTTGATGAATCATATGAATGGCTGTATGGTAGATATACTCTGTATCTTTTGTTTCTTCAAAGTCAGAAAGTATGATTAACTTATTATAGTGAGGTGAATAATGTTGTAAATAAGTTAATGCCGTTTTAAAAGAATCAATATCTGAATTGTAATAATCGCAGATTAAGTTAGATTGAAGTTTTCCCTGCTTGATTTCCAGTCGCAGTGAAATCACGGGTAAATCAGTCATTTTGGAAATAACTGTATCAATGAGAGAACGATCAAAATAATAAATACAGGTAAAGCAAGTAATAGCATTTCTGATAGACGCATCATCTATAAATGGAATAGTAATGGTATAATTTTTATTTTCTATGTTAATAGTGATTTTTGTAGAATGACGTTCTTTTTGAATGGTTTGTACTACTACCGTATCTTGAGTGTTTTCAGAAATACAGATAAAATGATTGGGAAATTTTTTGTTTTGAAGAAAAGTATTTTGTGTTCTTTGAATAATATTAATTTTACTTCTCTGAAAAAACTTTAGCTTTTCATTGAGTTTTTGTTCATCATTTTCAAATCCTTCTGAATGAGCAGACCCAAAATGAGTGAAGACAGCAATGTCAGGACTAATTATTTTTTCTAACACACTCATTTCTCTTGGTAAGGAAATGCCAGCTTCAAAAATGGCCAGATTATGAGATTCGTTCAGGTTTAAAACTGAAAGAGGCACACCAATTTGTGAGTTGAAACTTTTTGGGCTACGGCAAATATTGTATTTATCTTTCAAAAGAAAATATAACCACTCTTTAACAATGGTTTTACCATTGCTTCCGGTTATTCCTATGACAGGAATATGAAATTGTTTGCGATGATAATGGGCTAATTTTTGCAACGCATCAATACTGTTATTGACCAAGATGTAATTGGCATCTTCTTTAATAAAATCATCTTGAAGGCGGGTAACAATAAAGTTTCGGATTCCTTTTTGATATGCGTTATGGAGGTATTGATGGCCGTCGTTTTTATTTGTTTCAATGGCTACAAATAAAGCATTGTTTGAAATATTAATTTGTCGGGTATCTATGTATATGTTGGTAATAATATCATCAAAATTAATGATGGTTTTATGGGCATCTATTATTTTACCGATTTGAGAAATGTGGTATTTCATTATTTGGATTTAATAGAAGCATTATAACAAACTCTACAGAGGGGTTGGTAGGAATCTGTTTCGCCAAGTAAAATCAAGTTTTCAGAATTAGTTATTCTATGAGAAACATAAGCAAGATTTCCGCACTTTACACATATTGCATGAACTTTTGTAACATATTCGGCAATGGCGAGCAACTGAGGCATGATACCAAATGGTTTTCCACGATAATCCATATCTAAACCGGCAATAACAACTCGGATTCCTTTATTAGCAAGATAAGTAGCTACATCTATCAGCCCTTCATCAAAAAACTGTGCCTCATCAATTCCAACTACATCTACAGTTTCAATATTTATCATCAGTAAAATGCTTTGACTGTTTTGTACCGGATTACTCACTATTTCTCTGCCTTCGTGAGATACAATTTTAAGAGCATCATAACGGGTGTCTATTTGTGGTTTAAATATCTGAATGTTTTGTTTGGCAAATTCTGCTCTGCGCAGACGACGAATCAGTTCTTCTGTTTTACCTGAAAACATGCTGCCGCAAATAACTTCTATCCAACCTTTTTTATTTTCATGCTTAATCTCTAAAAACATAAAATATATTGCTACAAATTTGAGTAAAATGGATGGATTAAGCAAAACTTGTTTGATGGGATTGATAGCAAAAAAATGATATTGATGAGAAATGCTTATTTTTGCCAATTCAAAATAAATAAAAATGGAAAAGATGGAGTTGATGTCGCCTGCAGGTAGTTTTGAGTCCCTGATGGCGGCTATTAAAGCAGGGTGTAATTCAGTATATTTTGGTATTGAACAGCTGAATATGCGTGCGAGGTCATCAATTAATTTTACTATAGAAGATTTAAAGGAAATAGCCGGCATTGCAAAAGACCATGGTATTAAAACATATATTACATTAAATACGATAGTTTATGATCATGACTTAAGGTTAATGAGAGAAATTGTAGATGCCGCAAAAGAGAATGGAATAGATGCCATTATTGCATCAGACCACGCAGTTTTAAATTATTGTAGAAAGATTGGCATGGTAGCACATATTTCTACACAGTGTAATATAACCAACATAGAGGCAGTAGAATTTTACTCGTCATTTGCAGATGTAATGGTGTTATCGCGTGAGTTGAGTTTAATGCAGGTGGAAAGTATAACAAAAGAAATAAAGAGGAGAAATATTACTGGTCCATCTGGAAATTTAGTAAGAATAGAAATTTTTGGGCATGGTGCTTTGTGTATGGCGGTTTCTGGTAAGTGTTATCTGAGTTTACATTCTCATAATGCATCAGCCAACCGAGGCGCTTGTATTCAAAATTGCAGAAGAAGTTATATTGTAATAGATAAAGAAGAAGGATATGAATTGGAAATTGATAACGAATACATTATGTCTGCAAAAGATTTGTGTACCATAGATTTTTTGGATAAAATTATTGAAGCAGGAGTGAGTGTATTGAAAATAGAAGGGAGAGGCAGGTCAGCAGATTATGTTTATATAACTACACAATGTTATCGAGAGGCCATTGATAGCATTTATGAGGGCACCTATACAAAAGAAAAGATAGATGATTGGAAAAAAAGATTATCCACTGTATTTAACAGAGGTTTTTGGGATGGATATTATCTGGGCAGAAAGATGGGAGAGTGGAGTAAGGAGCACGGTTCTTCTGCTACAAAGAAAAAATTATTTTTGGGAACGGGAAGAAGATATTTTGATAAAATCAAAGTAGCGGAGTTTCAAATAGAAACACATTCTTTAAAGAAAGGAGATGAAATCATTATTACCGGACCAAAAACCGGGTTTATTAAAACCAAGGTAGAAGAAATACGGGTAAATGATGTGCAAGTTGATGAAGTAAAAAAGGGGGATATTTTTTCTATACAAGTCCCGGAAGAAATAAGGCCTAAAGATAAATTGTATAAATGGGTAGATGAAGTTGTAAGTGAATAATTTTTTGAAACACTCCATGAAAAAACAAATCAGGATATTTCATTACAGGAATAAGTGTATAGGATGTAATGCTTGTGTAGAAGCAGCACCGCACAGATGGCGAATGTCTAAAAAAGATGGTAAAAGTGTGTTATTGGATGCTAAGGAAAAAAAGGGAATATATTCTGTAACGGTACATGCAAATGAATATGATGCCAATATAGAAGCAGCTAAAAATTGCCCTGTGAATATAATTCGTGTTGAAATTATCTGAAATTAAAAAACAATAACTCTAAGAGGAGAGCCGGGTAATATGATAGTATTAGTTATGAATAGCTTTTTTATTTTCAAAGCGGTTTGGTGGTAATGCTAAGGTTGAGTTTTTTGTCTATTTCTTCTATATATAAACGTATTTGCTTGTCAGTTTCTTTAAGATCTTCAATATTTCTGCAGGCGTGTAAAACGGTAGAGTGGTCTTTGCCCCCACACATAGCACCTATTGTTTGCAAAGATGCTTTAGTATATTTTTTAGCAAAATACATAATAATTTGTCTTGGCTGAACAATTTCTCTTCTGCGGGTTTTTGCTTTGAGTTCTTCTGGTTTTAGATTAAAATATTCGCATACAATTTTTTGAATCATATCCACAGTAATTTCACGATTGATGTTTTTTGCGAATTTATCTACGATTTCTTTTGCGAGTGCAACAGTAATTTCTCTTTTATTGATAGATGAATGTGCCATAATAGAAATCAAAGCGCCTTCCAATTCTCTTACGCTGGTAGTTATACTTTGAGCAATGTATGAAATAACTTCTTCGGGCATTTGAATACCTTCTATTTCAATTTTTTTATAGAGAATTTTTTTTCTGGTTTCATAATCGGGAGGTGTAATGTCTGCTTGAAGTCCCCACTTGAAGCGAGATATTAACCTGTCCATCATATCGGGTAAATCCATTGGGGCTCTGTCTGATGTAATAACAAGTTGTTTACCTATTTGGTGTAAATGGTTGAATATGTGGAAAAAAGTTTCTTGGGTTTTTTCTTTTCCGGAAAGAAATTGAATATCATCTATGATAAGCACATCTACCATTTGATAAAAGTGTACAAAGTCATTTTGTTTATTTTCTCTTACCGCGTCAGTATATTGAGAAATGAATTTATCTGTTTGAACATATAGAACAATTTTATCAGGATATTTTTTCTTTACTTCAATTCCTATGGCCTGGGCAAGATGGGTTTTCCCAAGTCCTACACCGCCATATATGAATAACGGATTAAATAGGGTTTGCTCTAATTTTTCTGTAACGGCGTAGGCGGCACTTCGGGCTAATCTGTTGCATTCGCCTTCTGCAAAATTATCAAAGCTATAATTGGGATTTAAATGTGAATCGATTTGAATTTTTTTAATACCCGGAATAGCAAAAGGGTTCATTTTGGGTTGTTGAGAATTGCTGTTTACACTAATAGGAGGATTTTTGGTATTAACACTAATGTTGGGGAGTTTAATTTTTGAGTTATTATTTGAACTATTATCTACTTCAATGAGATAGTTAAGCTCGGCATCTTTTCCGATAGTAAATTGTAATGATTTTTTAATAAGATCTATATAGTGTTCTTCTATATATTCATAAAAGAACAT
>JAOABO010000008.1:0-5626 GCA_026418315.1 Bacteroidia bacterium | reverse complement strand
GATGGCACTTGAATAAGTAACTTATTATCTTTAATTTCTATTGGTTTTATAGGAGTGAACCATGTGTTAAAGTTTTGTTCATTTACATTTTCTTTAATAAACTTAAGACATTTCTTCCATATTGTTTCTGCTTGTTTTTTTGAGGTTTCTGTCTCTGTCATATTTTAATAAGTTTAAAACAAGTTAGTGAGTTTATTTAATATAATATCTATGTTAATAGATTTGGTACTGCAAATTTTCGTATAAAATTTATGATATACAAGTAGTTTATATAAATTTTTTTAAACTTTTTGATTTTCAGCAAATTGAAAAATTTTTTTGTTACATTCAGAAAAATTTATTACTAATTGCCCTAACCATATTCCGGCCCATCCTACTTGTGTTACAAGGGTTTCAGCATTGTTTTTATTTTTGACTAAAACTGGTTGTTCTAAAAATGTGTGAGTATGGCCGCCTATAATCAAATCTGTGAAATAAGTATTTTGTGCTAATAAAATGTCGCTCACTTTATTCTCTTTGTATTGGTAACCTAAATGGCTTAAACATATAATATAATCACAGTGTTTATCTTGCTTTAAAATTTTTTCTGTTTGTTGCAGTTTTTCAATAGGGTTTTGATAAATAATATCGCCGTAATTTTCTTTTAATACCAATCCTTCCAACTCTATGCCTACGCCGGTAATTCCGATTTTGATGCCGTTTTTATGAATAATTTTATATGGTAATATTTTATTTTTTAATGGTGAATTTCTGAAATCGTAATTGCAATTTAAGAATTCAAAAGTGGCGTGGGGCAATTGTTTTACAATATTTTCTACTCCTAAGTCAAAGTCGTGATTACCTAATGTGGCAGCATCATAGCCCATTTTACTCATGAGTTTGAATTCCAGTTCTCCATGATAGTAGTTAAAATAAGGTGTGCCCTGAAAAATATCTCCGGCGTCCAATAGTAACACTTGATTGTTGTATTCCATGCGAATTTGGTTGATAAGGGTTGCTCTTTTGGCAAAGCCGCCCATATTGGGATATTTAGGATCTGAGGTCGGGAAGGGTTCTATACGGCTGTGCTGGTCGTTGGTATATAAAATGACAATGGTTTTACTTTTACCTTGTTTTTCAAGAATTTGAGCAAGATATGAGTAGTTGCTGAATAAATAAGCGCTGCCTAAAAAGTATTTAATGAATTCTCTTCTGCTTTGGAAAGTTTTCATATAAAAAAGATTAGTAAAAGCAGTTAATATGGAGTTGGTTTTTCATAATGCAGTATCGGATGATAGCGTTTCTGATAAGATAGTGAGTGGATTTTAGTGGTTTGCAATTTTTCAAAAACTCGCAATTATCGCCGCCCTGGTATAAGTAATCAGAGGTTACTAAAATATTGGCAGATTCATTGAATTTTGATTTTAGTAAAAGTTTTTTGTTGTCTTTTACTTTGTTTAATAGTTCTTCTTTTTGATTATCGTTTAATTGAAGAATAACAATACTGTTGTCAAACGGCATGAGTTCAAATATGTGTTTTTTCAGTATTTCTCCTTGTGGAATATCGGCTCGTAAGCCACCGTAATTGATAAGAACATAAAAATTTTGTTTGGGGTGTAATACAGAATCTGCAAAATATTGCATGCTTTCAAATACCAATTGAGCAAGCTTGTTGCAATCTGTATTTTTTTCAAGAGGTGTTTGTGTGCTTGCAATTTTCACATTGAGATCTGCATCAATTTTTGTTTTGTACGGAAGAATGTATTGGTATGTTGAAGAATCTATGTTTTGCTCTTTGACAGGAATGTATTTTTTTTGAACAGTATCTTGTGAAGTGCAGTAGTAACGATGTGTACAGTTGTTGTGCAGGAAAGCACTAACAAAGATTAAAATATAAAACAAATATTTTTTCATACGAAATAAATGGCTCAAATTTAATTATTACTTTTTCTAAATTTGTGCGTAAAATGAAGTTTTTTAAAGTCATATTTTTTTTAATTTTTAGTTACTGTTTGGTTAAAGGTCAATCAGATGAATACCTATTAAAAGGACATATTGTAGATGATAAAAAACAAGATCTACCTTTTGCTTCTGTAAGTATTGCTAATACCAATAAAGGGACCAGTGCTAATGACAAAGGCGAATTTGTATTAAAATTAAATAAAGGAAGTTATATTTTAATAGTTCAATATTTAGGGTTTAGAAAAAAAGAAGTACAGATACAAATTAATCAAAATCAGGAAATTGAAATTATGATGTATCCGGAAGAAATAAGTTTGAAAGAAGTAAACATAAGGGCTGGAGAAGATCCTGCTTATGAAGTTATTAGAAATGCTATCAAAAAAAGAAAACAACACAATAGTGAATTAAACTCAAAATCTTACCAATGTGATGTTTACATTAAAGGAGTACAGAAATTAGATAGTATCCCTGAAAAATTAATGGGTATGAAAGTGCAGGTAAATGATAATTCAAAAGGTATTATCTATTTATCTGAAACAAAGAGCACTTACTATTTTATGCCACCGGATAGAAAAAAAGAAATCATTAAGGCCAGTAGGGTGAGTGGAGAAAGCCGTGGTTTTTCATTTAACAGGTACATACCTATGCAAAAAAACATGTATGATAATGTACTGGATTTTTATTTTATAAGCAGTCGGCCTTTTATATCGCCGATTAATGACAATGCCTTGTTGTTTTATAGATATAAATTGCAAGGAACTTTTTTTGAAGACGGGAAAATGATTAATAAAATAGAGGTTATTCCAAAATCCAATACGGAGCCGTGTTTCAGGGGTTTCATTTACATTGAAGAAAATTCTTGGAGAGTTCATAGTTATGATTTGTACATTACTAAACAGGCCAAATTAAACTTTATAGATACATTATTTTTAAAGCAATTAAATACAAAGGTAAATGACTCTTTATATTTTCCGGTATCCATTCAGTATATATTTAATTTTAATTTTTTTGGAATAAAAGGTAGTGGTTATTTTATTGCTTCTGTTTCTGATTACGTTTTTGCAATAGATACTTTGAAAAACAATTTTTTTCAAAACGAAATGGTGAGGTTTGAAAAAAATGCAGTGAATAATGATACCTCATTTTGGAGTAATGTTCGTCCAATTCCACTATCTGAAGAAGAAAAGAAAGATTACATTAAAAAAGATAGCATAGAGCGGGTAAAAAATTCTCCTGCATATTTAGATTCAATGGACAGAGCAAAGAATAAGTTAAGCATATTAAAAGTATTTACCGGGTATCAATACCAAAATTCAAAATCTAAATGTTATTTTGATATTGATGGTTTATTGGATGCGGGAATTCAGTTTAATACTATTGAAGGTGCTAATATCAGTTTAAAAACTTCATTACAAAAAATGAATAAAGAAAATGAAAATAAAAAGTGGAAATGGAACAATGCATTTAGGTATGGATTTTCTAACCAATTGTTTGGATTTAAAACTGAACTCAAATATGATGATAATCCTTTTAATTTCAGAAATTATAGATTAAGCATTACGTACCATGTAGAGCCGTATAATCATCAGTATTCAATACCTGAACTTATCAATACATTTTATACACTTTTTGACTATCGTAATTATTTAAAACTATATTTAAACAAAGCAATTCATATATTTTATCATCAGGAAATTATGAATGGCTTATACTTCACTATTTCTGCTACTGCACAGGAAAGAGTTGCTTTGCAAAATCAAATTCAAATGGATATTTTCAAAAACAAAAATCACTATACTTCTAACAATCCTCTCAATCCAATGAATGACAATATTGCTTTTGTAACACATAAAGCATTTTTGATACATGCTCAAATCAAGTACTCTTTCAAACAAAAATATACTACTTATCCAGATCAAAAATATGTATGGAAAAACAAACATCCCATTATCACTTTAGAATATAATAAAGCATTGCCATTGAATAGTTCAATGGTTGATTATGATGAGATAAAATTAAAATTAAAAGGAAATATAGAACTCAATTATTTTGGAGATTTTAAGTTTGAAGTGTGTGGTGGGCAATTTATTAATAATCGTAAAATGTATTTTATGGATTATGAGCATTTTTACGGCAACCAGACCATTGTATTAAATGATTGGAATTCGTTTCGCATGTTGGATTATTATCGTTATAGTACCAACCAATATTTTATTCAGAGCCACGCGGAATATA
The DNA here is from genome assembly GCA_026418315.1 of Bacteroidia bacterium. Classification (GTDB taxonomy): domain Bacteria; phylum Bacteroidota; class Bacteroidia; order B-17B0; family Aurantibacillaceae; genus BPGX01. The sequence continues at coordinate 1,450 of JAOABO010000008.1, read as the reverse complement.
ACTTAAGAGGATGGGTAATTGGAAAACTGCCATTGATCCGAAAATTGAAAGTAGAAGAAGTGATTACTATGCATTATTTATACAATCCACTTTTACATCATTATTTTGAAGCATCTTTTGGAATAGATAAGATTTTTTATTTTTTTCGTGTAGAATATGCCCTTGCGTATTATCCATTTTATCCTCAACCTATAGGTCAATTTTTGATTGGATTTGACTTTTTAAGCAAAAACAATAAATGAGATTATTGAAAGACAAATTATTTTTTACATTTTTATTTTTTGGTATCATTTACTCTTTAATATCACTTGTCAATCATTATTGCTTTCGCACGTATGCTTTAGATTTGGGTGCTTATACCAATGCTCTTTATGATTATATCCGCTTACAATGGAATGATAGTGGTGTATTTAAGGAAGTACCCGAAAATTTACTGGCTGATCATTTTGATTTGTATTTAATGGCATTTGCTCTTTTTTCGCTTGTATTGAAGACCTACACTTTGCTGGTATGGCAAATAGTTGCTATTTTAGTAGGTGGATACGGGGTTTATAGATACTTTAAAACAAGAACAGATATTCAAGTGCCTTTGTATTTACCATTTGTAATGATGCTTTCTTTTTTTCTTTTTTATGGTATATATTCTGCTTTGTCTTATGATTATCATAGTAATGTAGTAGCCAGTATGTTGGTGCCTTATTTGTTTTTGTTTATCAGAGAAAAAAAATATTTAAAGTCCTTTTTTGTACTTGTGTTGATTTGTATTGCAAAAGAAAACTTGTCTTTGTGGATGAGTTTTGTTTTGTTAGGATTGATAATTGAAAGATATAAAGAAATGGATACAGTGAAGTACTTAAGTGTATTCTTGATTTTTTCAGGAATTTATTTTTTTATGATTACTCAGGTTGTTATGCCTTTGTTTTCTAATGACGGAAAATTTCTACAATTCAAATACTCTGTACTCGGTCAGGATTATGTATCTGCCATTTATTATATACTTACTCATCCCATTGAGGCATGCAAAATTTTGTTTATTAATCATACACAGCATCCAAATGCCAATTATGTAAAAGCGGAATTGCATGTGTTTGTGTTGTTGTCTGGATTATGGGCATTATTTTTTAAGCCATCTTATATGGTGATGCTTATTCCGATTTACTTTCAAAAACTTTTTCATGATAATTATTTAATGTGGGGAATAGATGCACATTATTCTATAGAGTATGCTCCTATATTGGTAATTGGCGCAGGTGAAAGTTTTTTGTCCATCAAAAATCATAAAACACAAAAAATTCTTACGTATTTATTTTGTATTCTTAATCTTGTATGTACTATTCGTTTAATGGACAGAACCATAATGTTTACCAACAAATCAAGAATAAGAATATATCAATCTTCTCATTATCAAAGAGATTTTAAATTAGATGATGTTTATAATGCCATACAACTC
>JAOABO010000089.1:4470-7623 GCA_026418315.1 Bacteroidia bacterium | reverse complement strand
AAAATTTTTTGGGATTGATGAATGATTTTAAGTCCCGCCTCGGTTGGTTCAATTGGATTTTTACTTCTGTCAAAAATAACTGTATCTAATTCTTCTTCCAGTTTTTTTATCATCATGGATAAAGTGGGTTGAGTAACATAGCATTGCTCAGCAGCTTTGGCAAAGTTTCCATGTTGATATAATGCAATAATATATTCTAATTGCTGTAGGTTCATAGATAAAATTTATATGAAATGCAAATTTAATAAATAAAACTTATTAAATAAACGATAAAGATTTGTTGTAGAAATGCCGTAGTTAAACTATCAGGGATATCTTAAAATAATCAGCCACATTTAGTATTACCACAACTTTTACATTTTAAGCAGCCTTCTTCGTACACTAATCCTTCCGGGTCCCCGCAAATTATACAGGCCTTATCTGCTTTTGTTCCATCCGGAATAAATTTTTTTAATGCTCTTGCAACGCCGTATTTCCAGCTATTAATATTATCGTCGTAAAAATTCAAGGACTCTACCAATTCTACTACTTGAGGTAATGGCATACCTTGTCTGAGTATGCCTGAAATTAATTTAGCATAGTTCCAGTATTCTTTGTCAAATGAACGGGATAGTCCTTCTATGGTTACTTTGTATCCATCTTTATCTATGTATTGAAAATCATATCTTTTGTCTCCGTTTTCGGTAATGGTTTTTATGACTTTTCCTTTAGTAACATAATTCGGAAGTATGAATGCATCTTCGGATTTACCTGTAAATATTTCGTAAGGTTTATTATTTAAAATACCAACTACTGCTATCCACTTTTCATTTTGATTTTGGAATCTTATTATTTCTGCGTCTAAAGATTTCGGTCTTTTTATGCTGAATGCACTATCTTTTTTCTTGTTGTCATCATTTGCAATAAGTACGCCTGAACGAGAACCATCACGATACACGGTAATTCCCTTTAAACCTAATTCCCATGCTTTGAAATAAATGTCACCTACTTTTTCAACAGAGACATCAGATGGAAGATTGATGGTAGAGCTTATACTGTGGGTTGTATATTTTTGAACAATGGCTTGCAGTTGCACTCTTTTTATCCAATCAATCTCTGGTGCGGTCGATTTGTAGTAGGGCGATTTTTCAATATTTTTTTCTCCTGTTATATTCATCCATTCTTTTAACTTAGGATGGTACACATCAAACTCCTGCCATGCATCTCCCAAAGGGTCCACAAAATCTATTTTGGCATTTTTATCGGATGGGTTTACTTTTTTTCTTCTTTTATAGTTGAGTAGAAAAACGGGCTCAATTCCGGAAGAGGTTTGAGTCAAAATACTTAAAGTTCCTGTAGGAGCCACCGTACTCAGCGAAATGTTTCTTCTGCCATGTTTCATCATTCTTTCTACAATGTCCGGAAATTCTTTTTTCATCATAAGAATAAATTCAGATTGCTGCTCATATTCAGGGTCAAATACATCAAATTTTCCTCTTTCAATGGCCATGTCTATGCTGCTTTCAAATTCTCCACGTAGTTTGGTTCTCATTATTTTATCTATTGTATGCAGGGCATCATTACTGTCAAATTTGAGGTTTAATGCCGCTATACAATCTGCAAGTCCTGTAAATCCAAGTCCGGTTCTTCTTCCTTTTTTACCTGTTTCATATAATAATTTCCACGTTTTTATTTCTACATCTTTAATGTAATCGGGTTCAGGATCAGAATCTACTTTTTTCAATATTCTTTCAATAGATTCTAATTCCAAATCTACCAGGTCATCCATTAATCTTTGAGCAAAATAGGTAACCTCTTCAAATTTTTTGTAATTAAAGTATGCATTTGGTGTAAAAGGATTTTCTACGAAAGAGTAGAGGTTCAGAGCCATTAATCTGCAACTGTCTCCGCCTTGCATGGCTATTTCACTGCACGGATTGGTAGAAACATTTTTAAAGCCGGGATACACAGAAGAGGTTGAGTAATAATGCTGTTTATCCCAAAATATTAATCCAGGTTCAGCACTATTGTGAGCACATTTAATAATGGTGTTCCATAAGTCCTTTGCACGGATAGTTTTGGTGATTTTTGGTTTTTCGGCATTGACAGGCCACCTTAATGTAAATTCTTTGTCTTCTTTTACTGCCTGCATAAACTCATCGGATAGTTTTACCGAGATGTTAGCTCCGGTTACTTTTTTCAAGTCCTGTTTGATGGTAACAAAATCCATTATATCAGGATGTGCAATGTCCATAGTAATCATCAAAGCGCCTCTTCTTCCGTTTTGTGCTACTTCTCTTGTAGTGAAGGAAAATCTTTCCATAAAAGATACTGCTCCGGATGTTGTTCCCGCTGCATTAGAAACGGGAGTATGTGCAGGCCTTAAGCTGCTAATGTCTATACCCACGCCACATCTTCTTTTAAATAGCTGAGCTAATTGTTGGTCAGTATAAAAAATACCACCATAGGAATCGTAAATTTCAGGAAGCACAACACAATTAGATAAGGACGCTATAATAAAAGGGTTTCCTAAAGCAGACATCACCGATCCTTGTGGTACAATGTACCGGAATTTTTTGAACATATTATAGATGTATTCTTCCTCATTTCGAATTTGTTGAATTTGTTTATATCGTTCACTAATAGTATCGGTGCTTTTGTACTTTTTTTCTATTCGTGCAAATTCTTTTGCCATTCTTTTGTGCATATCATCTGGAGTGAGTTCATAATATTTACCTTCAGAATCCTTTAAACAATATTTACTTATCCATGTATTACATGCCAATTCGTCACCATTGAAATATTTTAGTGTTTCTTGGAACACTTCATCATAGGTATATGATTTTTTCATATTATCAGAGTTTGATAAGGGGTTTCTTGCATTAGAATTTTTCGCCTGTCTTTTAAGGGTTTTAATTTCTGAAGTTTCACTCAATAGTATATTTAATAAGGCAAAGTAACTGATTAAGTTTTTTATTTTGAATGTAAACAACCATGTTTTATCAACATTTTAAACTTCGTTTTAACAACGAATCAAAAAGATGATAGATATCAGCAAAAAAAATTAAAAATAATATTTTTTAATGATAATTTTATTAAAATGCTCTATTGACCGTTAGGAGCCATCTGAACTGAATATAATCTTTTTCTGCATAAGGAAGACGATTTAAAAAC
>JAOABO010000089.1:0-4462 GCA_026418315.1 Bacteroidia bacterium | reverse complement strand
TCAAAATGCTCTATTGACCGTTAGGAGCCATCTGAACTGAATATAATCTTTTTCTGCATAAGGAAGACGATTTAAAAACAAGGGTATATCCATTCTTATTGTTAGCGGTTTTATCTGAGTGATAGGTCCAAATTTATATACGGTTATAGATCCGCCAACACCTGCATCGGCAATAGGTTCGGAAAATTTTAATAATTCATTATTGTAATTGATATTAATGGTTCCTATGTCTCCGAACACATAAGTTTTTAATTTAATAGCATCATCTATCTTTTTAATTTTTAGAAAAGAAAATACTCGGGTAAACTCAAGTTCTGCATTGACCGCCCCTCCTGATAATCCTTTGTAATTGTATTTAAGTGTTCCGTCTTTATTCACAGTGGGTAGAAAATAACCGTTGTATCCTCTAATGTTTAACCCGCCGCCATAAGAAAAATGATTGGTTACAGCGCCATACGTTGTCCACTCAGTAGGAATAATGCCCATAGAGCGGGTGTACTTATTATTCATCATATCTTCAGGATTGGCTCCTGCCACATAGAGCATGGACTCTGATGGAGCAAAGGTTGCTATACCGTATTGTGCCAATATTCTTGTGTTAAAGTCAAATTTCCATAACCTGAAGCGATGAGTGTTTTGAAGTTGTATGTAGGAATAATCCGAATGCTTTGAAAAGGCAGATGCGCGAATATCCATCAATAAAATTCCATTTCCATTTACATGAGAATATTTTTTTTCAAAGCCCAAGTGAAATGCACCATTTAACGCCTTGTAGGTCCATTCAGCAGGATAAAGTAAATACACAGAATCTCTCCATTGATCTCTCCACATGGCTTTGTAGTATATGTAAAATTTTGTTTGTTGATCTAATGTGAATTTTTCAAAACCTGCGGATGCTAATTTCAGACCATCTATCAATCTTCCATCTAAAGTAAAATAGGTTTGTTTCCATAAAGAACGAATTCTTGTTTTGTAATTCAGCATCACAGAAAACGGATAAAAACTATTTCGGGAAATGTTGGTGTCTAATTTTGTTTGCAATGCGCCTGTATTAAAGTAAAATGTAAGATCAAACAGGTGCTTGTATTTCAGGTAATCGCCTGTAAGGTTAGCTCCTACCTTTATTCCGTCATAACCGTTGTACCATAATGATGGAAAAATTTTCATTTCATAGTATTTCCAGTTGGCGGGCTTATATACCTTCCAATCAAAATTAACTTCTGTTTTGAAGGGATAAATGTTGTTTGTCCAATCTACATCGGCTAATCTGTATGATGGGTCTATGATTAATTGTTTTATGGAATTTTCTTTGCCAATACTAATCGTTGTAGTATAATAGGGTTTTAATTTAGTGCCCCAACCAATCCATCTCGGTAACACATTGGCTTTTGTGGGCTTTACAAACCAATTGTTTGGTATATGGTAGTGAATGGCAGAGTCGTTTTTGTCAATAATGGTAAAATCCATTGGCATTTGCATTTCACCTTTTCTTTTGAATGTAATTTGATAAACTCCGCTTCCTTTTCTTTTTACTTTTGAAATTTTATAATCAATGGTTTTGGTTGTTTCCAGCCATTGGTCAAAGAACCAATTTAAATCGGTTTTTGTATATTCAATTACTGCATCTCTGAAATCTTCCGGATAAGGGTGGGCGAATTTCCATTTGTGAAAGTAATGTTGAATAGCGCCGTCAAATAATTTTCTTCCTAAAACATATTCTAAATTTTTCAACATGGTGGCAGTTTTGAAGTAAACCAAACTATACCCACCGCCATGTCTAATTCCTCCATTAAAATCATCGCTGTGTGTATTTAAGGGCATATCTAATTGTTGTGTAACTACATAATTATAGTAAGGATTATACACCGAAGCATCCATTTCTTTGAGTGGTTCAAAGGAGAGTTTTTCGTATTTGTTTTGTGGAAGGTGATTATAGGAATAAGGTCCATCAATATGCTGATAGGTGTCTGCTGTATAAAATTGGGTAAATCCTTCATCTAAGAAGGCGCGGTAAGTTTCATTGCTTCCAAGCATTCCAAAAAACCAATTATGAGTCATTTCATGAATCAATAATGTTCTGTAAAATGGGTCAAAACCACCGTCTAAAGTAAGCATGGGATATTCCATTCCATCTTGAGCATCGGCACAAATAATTTTGGGATAATAATATGGACCTATGTTTTTGGAATTAACTTCTATGATTTTTGTCATGTACTCTGTGGCATTTAACCATCCGGCTGCGTGTGGTTCCTGAACCAATGCAATGCAACGAATACCGTTGTATACTTTTTCATCTATGCGATAGGTAGGGTCGGCAGTATAAGCCACATCATGAACATTGATAGCGCTGAATTTCCATGTTTTATATCGATTACTTTTAGGAATGAGGACCGATGCTGGAGAATTAAAAGGTTTATTCTTGAAATTAGACAAATTTAATTTTTCCCTTAATTCTTTTGGTAATACTTCTTTTTCGTTTATCAAAATACCTGTTCCGTCTAATATGTAATGTTCGGGTAAAGATAGTTCTACATAAAACGAACCAAATTCTCCGTAAAATTCATGGTCCATGTGCTGTTGTGTATCCCATCTCATTTTTTGATCATATACCGATATTCTTGGGTACCAATGAACAATATCATAATGTTTGTAGCCAAAAGTTTCAAACAACTTCATTCTGTTACGAATGGCTTCTTTGTCAAAGTAAGTTCGGAATTTAATTTTAATAGTTAAGTAATTGTCAGGAGATAATGCTTGCGGTAGAGGAACCTTCATAATGGTGTTGTCTATCTCATAATTATCTATAGTTTTTTTAATTATTTCAGTGTCGCATTGTAATTTGATTATTTCTTGATATTCACCATTAACTATTTTTACTTCCATTATAGAATCACAATTTTTAAGATGTTTTTGAAATATTTCAATACTTAATATTTCTGTACCTAGGTTATTAGCCCTATATTTACCGTATTTCAAGGGTATGTTGTTATTTTTGTATAAATCTGAAAGATAAGAGTTTTTACATTGAGCATTGTTGTATAAATGAAAAAACAGCTCGTTCAGCATGTCTGGCGAATTGTTCCAATAAATAATTTCTTCTTCTCCTTCTATAATATCTGTGGAGTCATTTAACTTTGCATAAATATTGTAGTGGACGTCTTGTTGCCAATAGGCAGCATGGGGCTTTCTGTTTTTCCAGTATAGAGGATTGTCTTTGCTTCGGTATTGAAGGTATTCTGTTTGTGAAAAGATAATTTGAATACTGATAGTAAAAAATAAAAAAAGATGAACTTTTTTCATAAACAAATTTTCAGCAAAATTAAACAAAAAAGTTAGAAGATAACATTTCCTGCTACCTTTGCGATCAATATGAAAAAAGAAGTTGTAATATTTTGGTTCAGAAGAGATTTGAGGTTGGATGATAATCATGCGTTGTTCAGAGCACTTAAGAGTGGCTATAAAGTACTTCCTATTTTTATTTTTGATAAAAACATTTTACAAACATTAAATAAGAAAGATAAAAGAGTGGCTTTGATTCATCGGACTATCCAACAATTAAATGAAGAATTATTTAATCAATATCATTCCGGAATAGAAGTATATTTTGACTATCCAATTAATGTATTTCATCATCTATTGGAAAAGTATTACATAAGAGGAGTATATGCTAATAAAGATTATGAACCTTATGCCATTAAACGCGACAGCACCATTAAAGAGTTTTTATATTCAAAAGAAGTTCCTTTCTATTTAATGAAAGACCATGTAATTTTTGAAGAGAGAGATATTTTAAAACCAGATGGCTCTCCATTCCATGTATATACACATTATTCAAAGGCATGGAAGCAAAAATTTTTTAATGAATACAATGGAAAGATATTTTTCTATCCTACCACAGAATATTTAAGTGAGTTACTATGGTTTGAAGAAAAGCAGCGGATTTATTCTTTGAATGAATTGGGTTTTGAATGTGTTGATTTTAATTTACGACCATTAAAGATAGATGAAGAAACACTGAAACATTATTCAGAAACACGGGATTATATTTTTTTGGAAAATGGCACTACGCATGCCAGTGTTTATCTAAGGTTTGGAATGGTAAGCACAAGGTATTTGATTGCAGAGGCATTAAAGTACAGTATTAAATTTTTGGATGAGTTAATATGGAGAGAATTTTATCAGATGATATTATTTCATTATCCGCAAAGTGCAGAAAATAATTTTAAGCAAGAATACAAAATTGAGTGGGAAAACAATGAGAGGTGGTTTGAATTATGGAAAAGTGGAAGAACGGGCTTTCCTATTATTGATGCTGCTATGCATGAATTAAACACTACAGGATACATGCATAATCGTTGCCGAATGATAGTAGCGAATTTTTTGACAAAAATTTTACTGATAGATTGGCGATGGGGAGAAAAGTATTTTGCAGAAAAGCTAATGGATTATGAAATAGCTTCTA
>JAOABO010000088.1:7493-7776 GCA_026418315.1 Bacteroidia bacterium | reverse complement strand
ATACACCGCCGTGCCCGGGAAAAATACTACCACTGTCTTTTACTTCTGCCAACCTTTTAATTTTTGATTCAATTAAATCGCCTATTGTACCCACTATACTAACTATCAATGCTATACTAATTGCATCTTTGATATCATAAGTATTCCATTCAATCCATAAAAATTGAAAGCATAAATAAGCAGTGATAATTGCAAATATTATTCCACCTAAAAAACCTTCAACGGTTTTATTAGGTGATACAGTAGGCATCAATTTGTTTTTTCCTAAGAGCATACCCGTAAA
>JAOABO010000088.1:0-7483 GCA_026418315.1 Bacteroidia bacterium | reverse complement strand
CAATAATCTATATTGATTGAATAGGGCAGGGCTGGTGTTGGTTTCAAATACAGGATAAATGGTTAATAAAAAAACTAATGTGGATTTTATCCATAAACTTTTTTCATTGACATACAACTGTGCTTTCTTGAATAAATTTTTTAGTTCGAAAAAACTACCTATTGCTATAAGTGTGAGTAAAAGTAAAAATGTATCAAAAGAATAATAAATAAGACCAATTAAAACTATTCCAAAAAAAAGCCCTGTAATACTTCGGATAAATAGTGTTTTCACCTTATATCATTTGAAGTACTTTATTTAACCAACTTTCCCTTGCTGGTTTTCTGAACTCTTCCCATTCATCTGACGAAATGATGGCTGTATTGTAAACGATGGTGTCTTGGGTAATCATACCATTTTGAATAAGAGATACGGTTTGTTGGATATTTTCTACCACGAGCTTTCCGTTTTTTTCGAATACAACTAATTTTCTGTTTAGTAATGGTGTGGAGTATTTTTTTTCCAACTCCTGAATAAAGCGAAAAAGTTGGTCGGTGGCACACCCGCCTATGGGATTGAAATCTTCATTATTACGAAATATCAACAAACGATTTTTATATAATTCTACGCTGGCTTGCACTGGCGCCTCATGCGATTTCCAACTATTTACAAAATGCTTGCATTCATTGACTAAATTTTGTAATTCGGATTCAGAAAGTTCTTTTTCTATAATGTAAATCCAAATTTTTTGTTTCATAATTCAAATTTTGCAGAGTTACCTATATAATTGTGCGGTGTGATATTTTTGAGTTCCTTCTTAACTTCATTGGATACATCTAACTGGTCAATGAATTGCTGAATACTCTGTTGAGTAATGTCTTTTTGTCCGCGAGTAAGTGCTTTCAATGCCTCATAAGGTTGTGGATACTTTTCTCTTCTTAAAATAGTTTGAATGGCTTCTGCTACCACTTCCCAGTGATTATTCAAATCATTATGGATATACATCACATTGGCTTCTATTTTATTTAATCCTTTTAAAATGCTTTTCATGCTTAAAACACTGTGTGCAAAAGGCACGCCTATGTTTCTTAATACTGTACTATCTGTTAGATCTCTCTGCCAGCGGGATACAGGTAATTTTTCAGATAAAAAGGTAAAAACTGCATTGGCGTATTTCAAATTTCCTTCGGCGTTTTCAAAATCAATAGGATTCACTTTATGTGGCATGGCAGAAGAACCCACTTCGTTTGGATTGGTTTTTTGAATAAAATAATGAATGCTGATGTACATCCAAATATCTGCACAAAAGTCAATTAAAATAGTATGAATACGTTTACAATTATCTAATAATGCAGACAAATAATCGTAATTTTCAATTTGAGTAGTGTATCTATATCTTTTTATTCCTAATGATGAAATAAATTTGTCTGCAAATTCTTCCCATTGAATATGAGGATATGCTGCGTAATGTGCGTTAAAGTTTCCGGTTGCACCACCAAACTTCGCTTTAATAGGCATGGCCGATAAATCATTCAGCTGGCTTTGCAAACGATATACATACACAAAAAGTTCTTTTCCAAGCGTGGTGGGGCTGGCTGCCTGTCCGTGTGTTCGTGCCAACATAGGTACGTCTTTATACTTCTTGCTGAATGCCCATAGTTCCTGCAAAACTTTGTTTAGTAATGGAAAGTATTCTTTCTTTAAAAAGTCGTTTAATATCAAAGGGTAGGCAGTGTTATTGACATCTTGTGATGTTAATCCAAAGTGTACAAATTCTAATATGTTTTGAAATTCGGGTAATGAAAGTTTTTCTTTGATAAAGTATTCTACTGCTTTCACATCATGATTAATATTTTGCTCAATTTCTTTCACTCTTTGTGCATCATTGATGGAAAATTGCTGAACAATATTTTCCAAATACTGAATTTGTTGATGTGTAAAGGGAGGAAAGTTTTTAAGATTTAATTGTGATAGGGCAATGAGATATTTTATTTCTACTAATACCCGGTATTTTATCAAAGCATATTCTGAAAAATATTGGCTTAAAGATTGAACTTTGTCGTAATAGCGTCCATCAATAGGGGAAATACTATAAAGAGTATCTTTTTGCATAATTATTTTAAATCAGAGATAATTTTTGAAACTGCAAATAATTTTCCTTCTGAAAAACTGTCGGTTAGTATTTGTATTCCAAATGGCAATTGATTTTCATCTACGCCTGCAGGTATGGAAATGGCGGGTATACCAACAATGTTGGCAAGTACGGTATAAATATCTTCCAAATATAGTTTTAGCGGGTCGTCTGTTTTTTCACCAATTTTAAATGCAGCAGATGGGGTAGTGGGCATTAAAATAGCATCGTACTTTTGAAAAACTTCTTTGATGGCTTTGTATATTAAATGTCTTACTTTTTGAGCTTTGGTATAATAAGCATCATAATATCCTACACTTAAAACAAAAGTACCCAGTAAAATTCTTCTTTTTACTTCTGTTCCAAAGCCAATGCTTCGGGTTTTCTTGTACATTTCTTCCACATCTTTGGCATCTTTGTATCGGTAACCATATCTTACTCCGTCGTATCGGGCAAGATTAGAAGATGCTTCGGCTGTTGTTAGAACATAGTAGGTTGGTATGAGATATTTTAAGTAATTAAAATTTACAGGTTCTACAGAATGTCCGTTTTGATTTAATTGTTCAATTATTTTTTGAATGGATGTTTTGACCACAGGGTTCAATCCATCAACATCAATGGTTTCAGGAAAGTAGGCAATTTTAAATTTTTTATTTTGAAAGTTGGTTATTTCAGATAAATAATCGGGTACAGGAATTTCTGCACAGGTAGCGTCAAATTCATCTGCACCAGCAATAACAGATAAAATTTTTGCTGCATCTTTTATGGTGTATGTAAAAGTTCCTATTTGGTCAAAAGATGAAGCGTAAGCAATTAAGCCCCATCGGGAAATTCTTCCATAAGTTGGTTTTAGTCCAATAACCCCACAGAATGAAGCAGGTTGTCTTACAGAGCCACCGGTATCAGAGCCCAGTGCTGCCATACATAAATGAGCCGACAGAGATGCAGCGGCTCCACCAGAAGAGCCACCTGGAACATATTCTTCATTCAAAGGATTTTTTACGGGTCCAAAAGCAGAGTTTTCGTTACTGCTACCCATAGCAAATTCGTCACAATTGGTACGGCCAATAATAATAGCCCCATTATCAATTAACCTTTGAACAGCAGTAGCAGTATAAGTAGAAATAAAACCTTCTAATATTTTGGAAGCAGCGTTACAAGCATGGTTTTTGTAACATAAATTGTCTTTGATAGAAACCACTAAACCACTTAATGGTTTGATTATTCCTTTTGAAATGTCCTCATCTACTTTCTGTGCTTGTTCTAATGCTGATTGTTCAAATATTTCAAGATAGATGTTTAGGTGTTGTTTTTCTTTAATTTTTTGTATGTATTGCTGAACAAGGTTTACGCAAGAAACAGAATGTGATTTTAAATCAGAATGTAATTGCTCAATATCTTTGTATTGATACATTTTTAGGATTTTAGAAAGAAGTAATTTTAATTAGATGGATGATTATCGTCTTTGTTTTCACCTTTTGCAGCGTCTTTGAATTCCTTTACCCCACGGCCTAAACCACGCATTAATTCAGGAATTTTTTTACCACCAAAAAGCAATAAGATAATAATGAGTATAACGATAATTTCAGGGGCACCAAGTCCGCCTAACAGGCCTAAAACAATTAAGTTGTTCATCTTTTTAATTTTTGAAGTGCAAAGGTCGTAAAAAATTAAAGAGCAGTGAAAAATTTTTTGTTAATAGAGAAAAGTGAGCACTGAATTGGGTAGGAATGATGGAAATGGGCAATAATAGATGTGTTCGGAAGATGAAGATTGATATAAAAATTAATTTTGCCAATTATTGATACAATTCTTCTTCAAGGTCTTTTTCTACTTTCAGGTTTTCAATGATAAAATCTTGTCTTTCAGGAGTATTTTTACCCATGTAGTAGTTGAGTAATTCTTGTATAGATGCTTTTTGATTAAGCATCACGGACTCTAATCGCATATCTTTACCAATAAAGTTCCTGAACTCTTCGGGCGATATTTCTCCAAGTCCTTTGAATCTTGTTATTTCAGGTTTTCCACCCAACTTGTCTATTGCTTGTTTTTTTTCTTCATGGTTATAGCAATAAATGGTTTCTTTCTTATTTCTTACTCTGAATAAGGGCGTTTGTAATATATAAAGATGATTGTTTTTAACCAATTCGGGGTAAAACTGAAGAAAGAAAGTCATTAGTAGTAGCCGTATATGCATGCCATCTACATCGGCATCTGTAGCAATAACTACATTATTATATCTTAAATTTTCCAAGCCATCTTCAATATCCAAAGCTGCCTGAAGCAGATTAAATTCTTCGTTTTCATACACAATTTTTTTACTTAATCCAAAGCAATTCAGGGGCTTTCCTTTTAAGCTGAAAACGGCCTGTGTTTGTACATCTCTTACTTTGGTAATAGAACCACTGGCAGAATCGCCTTCGCAAATAAATAATGTGGATTCAAAGCGTCGGGGATTTTTTTCATCAGTAAGATGTATTTTACAATCACGAAGTTTTTTATTGTGTAAAGATGCTTTTTTGGCTCGTTCACGGGCTAATTTTTGAATACCCGCCAGTTCTTTTCTCTCTTTTTCATTGATGAGTATTTTATTTTCAATGGATTTTGCAATTTCTAAATTTTTGTGCAGATAATTATCCAGTTCTTTTGATAAAAATTCTCCAATAAAACTTCTGATGCTTTGACCACCAGGTGCAATCTCTTGTGAACCAAGTTTAGTTTTGGTTTGTGATTCAAAAACGGGCTCTTGAATTTTTACAGAGATGGCTGCAATAATGGATTTACGAATATCAATGGATTCATAATTTTTTTTATAAAAATCTCTTATAGTTTTGACAAATGCTTCTTTAAATGCAGTTAAATGTGTTCCGCCCTGAGTGGTGTATTGCCCATTCACGTATGAATAATATTCTTCTGTAAAGTGCTCGTTGCTGTGCGTGAATGCAATTTCAATATCTTCTCCTTTAAGATGTATAACCGGATAAAGAATTTCACCTGTAATATTTTTTTCTAATAAATCTTTAAGTCCATTCTCTGATTTGTAAACATAAGAATTGTTGAGAGTAAGGGTTAATCCTGTATTTAAATAGGCATAGTTCCATAGCATTTTATCTACAAACTCATGAATAAAATGATATTTTGGAAAGATGGCGTCGTCGGGTGTAAATTCTATCAGTGTTCCGTTTGGTTCGTTAGTTTTTTTAATAGGTTCGTCTTGTATTAAAACACCTTTACTGAAAATGGCTTCTTTATATTGCCCATCTCTGAATGCAATAACTTTGAAATGTGTAGAAAGAGCATTCACTGCTTTGGTACCAACGCCGTTTAATCCAATAGATTTTTTAAATGCTTCGCTATCGTATTTTCCGCCGGTATTAATTTTAGATACAACATCTACTACTTTTCCAAGCGGTATTCCTCGCCCATAATCACGAACAGATACTGTTCCCTGATGGATTTGTATTTCAATTTTTTTTCCAAAACCCATCATAAACTCATCAATAGAATTATCTATAATTTCTTTCAGTAAAACGTATATACCGTCATCGAATGCAGAGCCATCGCCGAGTTTTCCAATATACATACCGGGTCGCATTCGGATGTGCTCTCTCCAGTCCAATGACTTGATGGATTCTTCGGTATAAAGTGCTGCTTTATTGTCTTTACTCATTTCAAAAAATTTGCCGCTAAATTACAACAATTACAAAAGATTAAGAAAGTTGAGTTATTAACATTTGTTTTTTAATATCTATTTTTATGCCGTTATGTTTTTATATTTCAAAGATAGATGGATGGAGAAGTGGCTATGTTTAGTTTTCTTTTTTTTGTCTTTCATCAACTATAGCCAGATACCTATAAGTGGGAGAGTATATGATGAAGACACTACTAAAGTGATGCCATTTGTATATGTTATTAATAAAAATACGAGTTTTGGAACCGTAAGCGATATGAATGGTCGTTTTGATTTGAAAGTGAGTTGGAATGATACTTTAATTTTTTCTTATTTGGGCTATGTAAAAAAATATATATCTGTTCAGGATTTTGAAAATATGCGTCGCAAGGTGATTATGAAAAAAAATACTTACCAGCTACCAACGGTAAATGTAAAAGTACTAAAATATGAAAATTACGAAAAAGATTATATGAAACGAGTCATTGAAAAATCTCATACGCCTGTGATTGATATTATATCAAGCCCTATTACGGCTTTGTATATGCAATACAGCAAAAAGGGTAGGGAACTGCAAAAGTTGTCAAAGATATTTCAGGATATTTTTATTCAGGAACAGATACAGAAAAAAATTAACGATCAGATTTTGTATCAATTAACCGGAGATCCCAATGTTGATATAGAACTGCTCCGAAAATTTTGTGGTTTTTACTTGAGCGATTATTTTATACTTAACCATGATGGGTATGAGTTGTATTCAAGGGTATTGGAGTGCTATTACAGATATAAATACGAAAAAGAACAGTAAAATAAAATGAGTGTAAAATTAGTTTCAACGGGATGTTGCTTTTGACGTATTTAAAAGTTATATTATTTTGTTTCTTTAGTTTCAATGTGTACCACTCTTTGGGGAAAGGGAATTTCAATACCATGTTCTTTGAATGTAGAGTGAATTAATTTAATGGTTTTGTGGGTTAGCACAAATTGAAATTCATAACTTTCGCAAGCAAGAACTAATCTGTAAAGTATGGCACTATCGCCAAAGGCATAAAATCGTACTGCTGGTTCAAAATCTTTTATTCCGCCTTCGTTTTCATTCAGAATTTTTTTTCCTATTTCTAATAGTAATTGCTCTACTTTTTCTAAATTAGAATGATAAGCCACACTTCCTTCTACTCTGAATATCAGTTTTTTTTCAGGTAAATAAAGATTGGTAATAATAGATTGTGCAAATTTTGAATTAGGAATAACAATAATATTTCCTTGCATAGTTTCTACCAAAGTGTTTCTCCATGTAATATCTTTTATTATACCTTCGTTGGTTGCATCAATTCTGATATAATCTCCTGGCCTTACTTGCTTGGATACTAAAATTTGTATTCCTGCAAAGAAATTACTTAAGGTGTCTTGCAGGGCTAATGCTACAGCTAGTCCACCAACGCCCAGCGCAGTGATGATAGGTGTGATAGAAATTCCAAAATGTTGGAGGATAATCATGATACCAATGCTAAAAACAACTATTTTAATAATATTGGTAAAAACAGAAACAGAACCTGCTAATCCGGATACTTTGGATGTATATATTCTGGTTAATTCAACAAGCACTCTTGAAATAAATAAGGTAAAAGAGATAATAATGATACTCCAGTATATTTTAACTAAAATATTTTTTGTATTGGGGGGAATAGGGAACTGATGTAATG
>JAOABO010000087.1 GCA_026418315.1 Bacteroidia bacterium | reverse complement strand
AAGCACAACTATCTGGTTTATTCATTGAAGGTTGCTCTAACAGATTATTAGGCAAATTCAAAGAAGCAGAATGGTATTTAATCCAATGTGAAAAATTAGAGCCCACTTCTGCAGCGGTTCAATATGAATTAAGTAATTTATATCGCATAAGTAATAGAAACAAAGAAGCATTAACCGCAGCAGAAAAAGCCGTTAAATTTAATCCGGATAATATTTGGTATCAATACGCACTGATTAAAATGTATGATCAAATTAATCGGTATGACAAATCTATAGACATTCTGAAAAAACTAATAAAAAAATACCCTAATAATCAAGATGTATATAAACAATTAGTACTGGAATATGAACTAAATAATCAGCCCGAAAAAGCACTGGACATCATTAATCAAATGGAAAAAAAATGGGGCTACTCATTTGATATTATGTATGAAAAAGTAACCCTTTACTACTTTATGAACAAGCCAAAATTAGTAGAAAATGAACTTAAAAAATACTTACAGGGATATCCTGATGATATAAGAGCAAAAGAAGTGCTTACAGAAACGTTGTATAAAAATAAAGAATATGAAAAAGCCATAGAGCTCGCAAACGACCTACTAAAAACAGATTCCTTAAACGCTGCAGCACATTTAGTATATTACGATTATTATATCTACCACAACAATCAGGAAAAAGCATTTTACCATCTGAATAAATTATTTTCCAATCCTGACTATGGAGTAAAAGACAAACTTTCTATTTTAATTAAAATGTATTCTACCAGCGTAAAAGCAAATGATAGCACACTGAATTTACGATTGCTTCAATTATGTGAAACCTTTGTAAACACGCACCCCATGGCGCCCGAATCTCACAGTATATATGCTGACTATCTTTTGAAGCAAGGAGAAAAACAAAAAGCCATTGACGAATATTATAAAGCAGCTATTTTAAGTAAAAACAAATATGCTATATGGGATCAATTATTGTCATTAGAATACGAATCTGGCATGTATGATTCTTTATTAAACCATAGCAATTTAGCATTAGAATTTTTCCCTAATCAATCTATGTTTTATGTGTATAAAGGAATTGCTCTTAGAAATAAAAAAGAATATGAACAAGCTATTAACTATTACAAAACAGCCGCCGACTATGCATTAGATAACAATAATTTACTTGAAATTATATACACAGAATTGGCCGAAATCTATAATCAAATCCAAAACTATTCCGAATCAGATAAATACTTTGAATATGCTTTGACCATCAATCCTGACAATGCCTTGGTGTTAAACAACTACGCCTATTACCTTGCCTTGCGTAAAGAAAAATTAGACAAAGCCGAAAAAATGAGCAAAAGAAGCTTAGAAATATCGCCTGATAACCTTAACTACATGGACACCTATGCATGGATTTTGTATCAACAACAAAAATACAAAGAAGCCGAAAGCATACTAAAAAAACTAGTAGAAAAAAATGTTTCTTATATTGTTTTAGAACACTACGGAGATGTTTTATTTCGGCTCAACAAAAAACAAGAAGCAGTAGAATATTGGAAAAAATCTAAAGAGAAAGGCAATACATCAGAATATTTACTGAAAAAAATAGACACGCAAACCCTTGAGTAAAAAATATTATACAAAAGATGAAATTTCCTGAAACAAAAAGTATTTCTCTTTCACTTTTTCTAATAATGTGTGTAGCAACATTATTACTATTATCTTGTAAAACAAAAAAACAAAGCATTTATACCAAACCAGTACCACAAAATGACACTATAGAAAAATGTAAATTAGATATCAAGTCCACCAAGCATTTAATCGAAAAAATGCAACAAAACACTTTTAATTATGAGTGGATTTATGCCAAAGCTGAAACCAAATTAGTAATAGACAGTGAAGAAACCGATGTGGATATAAAAATAAGAGCAAAAAAAGACAGTGCTGTTTTGATTAGTGTAGAAGCCATTAATTTATTTGATGTTGCAAAAATTCTTATTACCAGTGATTCTGTAAAAATGATTATTTATCCCAAAAAAGAATACTACTTTGGGAGTATCAATAATATTTCAAAACTACTCAATATCAGTGCAGATTTAGATTTAGTACAATCTGTGCTTTTTGGAAACAATGCAGAGTTTTATAACGAAGATGATAAAATTCATCATATCAATAACAAAAAAAACTGCCTGTACTTATTAACTACCACAAAGAAAAGAAAAATAAAACGTTTATTAAAAGACAAGGATATTTTAATTGCCAAAGAACCTATTCAAATTATTAGCATTCATCCCACATCATTTAAAATAGTCAGAAATCAATTTATTGACCTTAAAAACAACCACTCCCTTGAAGTAGATTACGAAAATTTTCAAACGCTTGATTCTTTGATATTTCCAAAAACTTTAAACGCTAAAATCATAGCCGATAATCCCCTCCATTTTCAACTAACTTATTCTAAAGTAGAAATTCATAAACCTCAAAATCTTTCTTTTCGCGTGCCTTCATCATACCAAAAAAAAGAAATTAAATGACTATCTTTTTGAGATACCTACTTATATCCATAATTGCTTTTAATGCTTACAAATTCAGTAGTGTACCATTTTCAAAAAACGAAAATATATCTGCTATTCAGATATTACATACCATGGTTGACAGTATTGAAAATATTAAAACTCTTAAAATAAAATTAGTTGCATTAGAAAGGTTTCAAAATAAATATCTCAAATCCACTTCTCATTTCAAAATATCATATTATCCACAAAAAAAACTTTACTTTATCAATCCTGAAAAGAAATTAGAAATACTATATATAGAAGAAAAAAATGACAACAAAGCCCTGGTAAAACACCCCTCATTACCAGTTAGTATTTTCTTAGATCCCAATGGTGCTTTGATGAAAAAAAATCAGCATTATACTATTCACGAACTTGGCTTTCAATATATAGCCAACACCATACAAGTTGCCCTCTCTAAAGAAAAGGAAAAGTATCTTAATCATCTTCATTACTTGGGAATTAATGAAAAAAACAATCAACAATGTTATACCCTTATGTATGAAAGTTCCAACTTTGATTTTTATCCCTATGTCATACAATCTAAAGAAACAGTAGTAAGTATTTCCAGAAAATTCAACATTAACGAATACATCATTCGTGATAATAATAATTTATATTACGAATTTGGTTTTCTTAAAAAAGGAAGTACTATACTATTACCCCAAATGTATTGTAAAAAAGCATTCATATACATAGACACCAAAACATTTCTTCCTGTATCTATCAATTTATATGATCAAAAGGGACTTCTTGAAAGCTACGATTATTTTGAAGTACAAAAAAATATCCCAATAAAAGAAGAAGAGTTTTCCAAACACTATAAAGACTACAATTTTTAATAATGCCAAAATATTTCATTGAACTATCTTATTGCGGAACTCATTATCATGGATGGCAAATTCAGTCCAATACCGATAGAACCATACAAAAAATTTTATCTGATATACTTTCTGTAACACTAAAACATCCTGTATCTCTTGTTGGATGCGGCCGAACAGACACTGGCGTTCATGTCAAACAATTTTTTGCTCACTTTGAGTCAAATACATTATGCCATTATTCATCAGATTACTGGATACACAAATGGAACTCTATGTTACCAAATGATATTGCGATTCATAACATTTTGCAAGTAAAAGATTCGGCTCATGCCAGATACTCTGCTATTTCAAGAACTTATGAATATCATATTCATCAGAAAAAAAATCCTTTTTTATTCTCATACTCATGGTTCTTTCCTCATTCTCTTCATCACCCAATTATTCATGAAGCACTAACCTATATAATCCATCACACAGATTTTGCCTGCTTTACAAAACATGCCGATGAGTACAAAGATACTCAATGTATCATTTATAACGCCGAATGGAAATCTTCATCAGAACAAATTGTGTTTACTATCACCGCTAATCGATTTCTCAGAAATATGATAAGAGCCATGGTAGGTACTTTGATAGAATTAGGTACTAACAAAATATCTCTAAAAGAGTTTAATCAAATACTATTATTAAAAGACAGAAAAAATGCCGGCATGTCTGCACCTCCACAGGGCTTACATCTTACTAAAATTGAATACCCATCTGATATATTTATAATATGAAAAAGAAAAATATTATTCTAAAGCTGCTATCTGAATTAGCCACTTATCCTAATTGGTTTTATTCTGCTGTTTTACTTACACTCATCATTTCTGCAGTTTCTGTAATAAGACCTTTGCTGGTAAACTACGTACTAGATAAGGTAAGCATATCTGATTTTAGTAAACTCCATCTGTTTGGAATATTTTTAATTATATTAATGCTATCAGAATCTGCTCTTCAATACTTAAATAGTATAATATCTGTCATTATTGGACAAAAACTCGTTTTAAAAATACGAAAAAACCTATTTCAGCATGTGCTACAATTACCTATACCCTACTTTGACAAAACACCCGTTGGAACGGTAGTAACCAGAATTGTATCAGATACAGAAGCCATGAATGAAATTTTTGCCAACGGCTTTACCACTATACTGGGCAACATCATTACCATTATTATTTTTTTAATTACTATGATTTATATCAGTATACCGCTTACCATAGCGGTGGTTGTAGTGTTACCATTTCTTTTTTTATCAGTTTGGATGTTCAAAAACGGCGTACAAAAATCATTTACATTAGTAAGAAATGCTGTGGCGAATTTAAACCGTTTCATTCAGGAAAGATTAGTAGGCATGAGTATTGTTCAGCAATTTAATGCCGAAAAAAAAGAAATGGAAAAATTTATAGAACTTAATAAACAACACCGAAACGCACATATACAATCCATCTGGTATTATTCAGTTTTCTTTCCTGTATTAGAACTATTGTCAAGCATAGCCATTGCCCTTGTTATTTACACTTCTTCATTATTACCTCATATCTCACTTGGAACAATCACCTTTTTTGTAATGATGACACAAATGTTATTTCGCCCATTAAGAATGCTGGCAGATCAGTTAAACACATTTCAAATGGGACTCATAGCCGCTGAACGAATTTACAATTTAATGGAAGAAAATATCCTACAAATCAATCATGGAAATATAGAATTACAACAACTCAAAGAAGGTATAGAATTTAGACATGTTACCTTCCATTATAGTGATAAAAACGTTTCTGTACTTAAAGACCTTACCCTCCAATTTCCTGCCCGAAAAATCACTGCTATTGTTGGACATACCGGTGCCGGAAAATCTACCATTATAAGTTTAATTTGCAGATTATATGATATTGACCAAGGGGAAATACTAATAGACCATGTACCCATTCAAAACTATTCTTTGCAATCTTTAAGAAGCCGCATTGCTGTTGTATTACAAGACCCTCACCTCTTCAAAGACACCGTATTGAACAATGTCAGAATGTTTAATCCTAATATTTCAAAAGAGTCAGTTCAACAAGCAGCAAAAGAGATAGGCATTGACAACTTGATAATGCAATTAAATGGTAATTATGACGCCATCATACAGGAAAGAGGAAGTAATTTATCTGCAGGACAAAAACAAATTATTGCGTTTTTAAGAGCGTATGTCTATCAACCAGAAATTTTTATACTAGATGAAGCAACCTCTATGATAGATTCCCAAACCGAACACATCATACAAGATGCTCTTAAAAAAATTTTACACAATCGTACTGCTATTATTATTGCACACCGCTTGTCCACTATCCAAATGGCCGATCAGATAGTCGTCTTGCATCAAGGAAAAGTAGTTGAAACAGGTACTCATAACGAATTACTACAATCAGGGAAGTACTATAAAGAAATATACGAATCTCAATTTGAAAGTACAATTTAAACCAAATAAGTTGCTACTGCTATTGTAATAATACTCACTTTGCCATTATATCCTGCTGATATTAATGCATTATAAGCCGCCTCAAAAGTAGCCCCGGTAGTCATTACATCATCAACCAGTACAAGATGTTTTATTCCTGAAATATTTTGATCTATTTCAAAATTATCTTTTACGTTTTCCCATCTTTCATATCTCTTTTTTCTTGTTTGAGTTAATGTATAAATATTTTTCTTAAGAATATTTTTGGTTGGAATATTTAATGTTGCCTCTATGCCTTTACAATATTCCTCACTTTGATTATATCCTCTTTCTATCTGCTTTTTAGGATGTAATGGAATAGGTATTAATATTTCTACATCTTTTATCCAATCTGCATTTTTCAACTCTTCTGACATCCATATTCCTATTTCTTTAGCTAAAAGTTTTCCCTGTTTATATTTAATGTGATGTAAAATATTCTGAACCCCTGATTTTTTTGAAAAAAGATAATATGCCGCCGAGCCAAACACAGGTACCCTACCATATAGCGTTTTTTTTATTAATGAATGTTCAATATCCTCATGAAATTTTGCACGCGGTAAAAAATACTTACACTGTGTACATAAATAAAATTCATGCTTCAACAATACAGTATTACAAGATATGCATATTTTTGGATAAAAAAGCCCTATAAAATCATCTATTAAATTAACATTAAACAACATGATGCATATAACTTTTTATTGGTTCTAAAAACAACATTTTTTATTACATTTGCAGCAAATTTAAATAAAAATGACTTCAGAAAACAGTAATACCAGTAATAAAGAAACCTTCAGAAAAAGAATCATTCTCTTTCTTTCAATTTTTTCTGGAATATTGCTAATAACCAATGTTTACCTACTAATATTATTGTTCAATCAAAAACAAAAAACAAATGAACAAATAGTTATTACAAAAGAAGTCATTGTAGAACGAGATAATGTCAAATCTGCCCTTGAAATTTTAAAGAAAGATTATGAAGATTTAAAGACCGACAATGCTGATCTTCAAAAAGAAATTGACGAAAAAAAGGCCTACATAGAAGAACTTATAAAAGAAGCCGAAAAACACAAAAACGATGCTGCTATTATTGCTAAACTCAAAAAAGAAACAGAAACATTAAGAGAAATTATGAAAGGATACGTAAGAACTATAGATTCATTGAACACACTGAATAAAAAATTAGTAGAAGAAAAAAAAGTTGTAGAAAAAAAACTAGGGGAAAAAGAAAATGTGATTAGCGAACTAAATAAAAAGCAGGAAGAATTAAAGTCCACTATAGAAAAAGGATCCATATTATCTTGCAGTAATATCAAAGCAGTGGCTGTTCAACTAAAAAAAGGTGGAAAAAAAGAAAGCGAAACAACCCGAGCCAAAAGAGCCAATAAAATAAAAGTAAGCTTTACACTTGGTGAAAATAAAATAGCCAAAGCCGGCCCAAGAGATATTTATATAAGAATAATGACCCCCGATGGCAAAGAAATGGCAAAAGAATACAGCGACCTATATAAATTTACTTTCAATAAAAATTCTTCCGGGTATTTTGCCGGCACAGAAACTATACATTATGCCAATGCTCAAATGGATGTAGTAGTATATTGTGAAGGCAAAGATCCTTTTGTACCCGGTACTTATATCATAGACATTGTATGCGACGGCGTAGTTATTGCTAATACAACGCTTAAGTTAGATTAAATGTTTTATCTAAACTTTCAAATACTTTGTCTTTTTTCTTGAATAATCAATCCAAAGTTTAATAAAAAATTTTTATTATTCAAATTCAAATCCTTATCTTTGTGGCTGAAACCACAAACTTTTTTTTATGATTTTTAAAAGAATAAATGTAAAACTTTATTTATCCCTTGTTTCCGCCTCATTATTATTAGCTAGTTGCAGTACCGGTCATAAAGAAGATTCCAAAGAATTACCAGGTGGTATATTCAGAGGTGGATTTCTAAGAGTAAATGAAG
>JAOABO010000086.1 GCA_026418315.1 Bacteroidia bacterium | reverse complement strand
TCTTGATACTGTACAATCTCCCGTAAAAATTTGTTTTACCCGTTTTGAACTATTAGTTCCTCCCTCTTACCCAAACTATAATTTACCACCAGGTCTAACACTCACCGGCAATCCTGCTACTCTTAAATTTCCAGGAAATGCCAACAGTTGTGCTATTATTTCCGGTACACCCACCACCGCAGGCACATACACACTTCACTTTCAGGTAGATGTATATGGCACTACCATTCTGTCTTTTCAAAACTGTCCCACACCAGTTAATCCCAATAGTGGTAGTAAAATATCCACACAAAATATAGATTACTACAAAATTACCATAGCGCCTGCTACTCATATTACAGAAACATCGTTTATTCAAAATCTCTCTCTTTTTCCACAACCAGCTTCTGAACAACTATTTTTACACTTCCAAAGTCAATCAGCAGAAACCATTCTATTTCAACTTACCGACATTACAGGTAAATCTGTTTTAAATCAAAAGTTCAACACAACTCCCGGAGAAAACAAAATTTTAATTAATATTTCAGACATAGAAAGCGGTATTTACCTTTACACCATTACCAATAATACGGAATCCATTAGCAATAAACTCATTATCCAACATTAATAAATAATTGTTCCATTGCTTCCAATCCCCCGAACACCGGAGGATTTTTTTCAATAATCTATGTATCTTCCCCCTTTTGAAATAACTATACTGGGAACTTCATCTGCAATTCCTGCATTCAACAGGTTTCCCACATCTCAATTTACCCACATCAATGGCTCTTATATACTCATAGATGCAGGTGAAGGCACACAAATGCAATTACGAAAATATAAACTACCTTTTGCCAGAACAGATGTGATTCTTATCAGCCACCTTCACGGCGATCACATTTTTGGTTTACCCGGTCTTCTTACTTCACTTAGTTTGCTTCAAAGACAAAAAGAACTTATCATTATCTCTCCTCCGCCCTTAAAAGAAATTCTTAATACATTATTCAAACATTCAGAAGCCAAAATAATTTATCCCATTCAATACATTCTTACTCAAAATGCAAAACCAGAACTGATTTATGAAAATAAAAAATTTAAAATTACCAGCATACCTTTAAAGCATAGAATTCACACCACTGGTTTTGTTATTGAAGAACAAAAAAGAGATAAAAAAATAATAAAAGAAAAAATTCATGAATATCAAATACCAGTACATCAATTTCATAAATTAAAAAAAGGAATGGATGTAGAAGATATGAATGGTAATATCATAAAAAATGAACTGCTTACTGAAAATCCTTTACCACCAAGAAAATATGTTTATTGTTCAGATACTGCTTATCTTGATACGCTACCGGAAATAACCTTCCACGCAGATTTACTCTACCATGAAGCTACTTTTCTTCAAGAACATAAAGAATTAGCAAGAATAACCCAACACTCCACTGCCACCGATGCTGCCCAAACTGCCCTGAACATGAATGCAAAAAAACTAATTATTGGACACTATTCATCAAGATACGAACATCTCAACCCATTGCTGGAAGAAGCAAAGCAAATATTCCCCAACACCGAACTGGCTATAGAAGGACAAAAAATAAAATTATAAAATCTATCATACCAAGCTTTTTAACCTAAACATCAAATATGCCAACAATCCTGAAATAAAAGAACTTAACAGTACCATCATTTTAGAAGATTGTACCAACACCTCATCATTAAAAGCCAGGTGAGCAAAGAAAATAGACATTGTAAAACCAATGCCGGCAGACATTCCCATAGCCCACAATTGATACCAATTAATATTTTCGGATAAACGTACAACTTTCCATTTTATCAATAAATATACTCCCATCACAATACCCAAGGGCTTACCAGCCACCAAACCTAACATAATACCTAAAGAATGTACATCCAACATACTATCTATAAAGTTCATTTTGATTGGAATAGCTGTATTACACAAAGTAAAAACAGGAAGAACAATAAATGCTACCGGTACATGGAGCATTTCTTGCAATTGAATGGATGGATTTTTATTTTCTCTGTACTTAAATGGTAAAGCAAAAGCCAGTAAAACCCCTGAAATAGTAGCATGAATACCGGACCTCAACATACAATACCACATTACAACACCTAAAATCAAATAAGGCGTCAGCCGATATATTTTTAATCTATTCATAATAAGCAATACAAAAAATATTCCTAATGAACTCATTAAATAAAACCATTCAATTCCCTTTCCATAAAACAATGCTATCACAATAATAGCTCCCAAATCATCAATAATGGCTAAAGAAGTAAGCAATACTTTCAATGAAGCAGGCACCCTATCCGAAACCAAGGATAATACAGCCAAAGAAAAAGCAATATCGGTAGCCATAGGAATACCAAACCCTTTGATAGTAGGCGAATTAAAATTGACCAAACCATACAACAAAGCAGGTACCATCATCCCTCCCAGAGCAGCTACTACCGGAATAATAGCATTCTTTATCGGATGCAATTCACCTTCGTACAATTCACGTTCTATTTCTAAACCTACTAATAAGAAAAATATCGTCATCAACCCATCATTTATCCATTGCTCCAAAGTGTATTCCATTTTAAAATGCAAGGCAGAAAGAGCAACTTTTTGATGCCAAAAGTGAATATAAACATCTGACCACAAAGAATTAGACATTACCAGAGAACACATAGTACAAATAATCAGCAATAACCCTGCATTCTTTTCACTTTTTGTAAATTCCAGAAAGACGTTCGTTATCCTTAACTTCATTTTTTTTTTGCCACAAATATCAATAATAATTATCCTATTATCATATAATATTCAGCAAACATCAATTCAATGGTATCTAATATATGAAAAGATATACTTGCATAATCATTGCTTTTTCATCAAATTTGCTCAAAATTTATGAATATGAAAAAAATATTTTTTCTGATAAGTTTAACCGGCATGATAGCGTCCTGCGTTCCTCACAGAGTATTTGAAGAAACAGAAAACAAACTCAAAACCTGCCAAACCGACCTGGACAATTGCAAAAAAACTCAACAGGCCTGTGAAAAAGAATTGGCCAACATCAAAGAAAAAATGAGTGTATTAGAAAAAGAAAACAATACATTGAAAATAGATTCCACCCTGCGCGGTAGCAGTTACAGAGAACTCAACATGAAATATCAAAAATTAAGCATCTTAAATGACCAATTGATTGCTAAACTGGAAAAACTACAGGCAGGACTTGAAAAAGATAACGCTCTACTAAGCGGCGATTTACAAAAAACAAAAGAAGACCTCATTAAAAAAGAAGCTGAACTTAAACTACTGGAACAACAATTATTACAGCAAAAAAACGATTTAGCCAAACTCAGCGATGAACTGAATAAAAGAGAAGCAAGAATTAAAGAATTAGAGAACATACTCAAACAAAAAGAAGAAGCCACCAATCAATTAAAGAAAAAACTCCAAAACGCCTTATACGACTTTGAAAACAAAGGATTAAGCATCAACATCAAAAATGGCAAAGTTTACGTAAGTATGGAAGAAAATTTACTCTTTGATATAGGAAAAACCAATGTCAGTCCAAAAGGCATAGAAGCTTTAAAATCATTGGCAAAAGTATTGGAACAAAATCCTGACATCAACATCATGGTAGAAGGCCACACCGATGATATTCCAATGAAAGGAAGCGGAGAAATAAAAGACAACTGGGACTTAAGCGTCATGAGAGCAACATCCGTTACAAAAATCATTCTATCTAATGGAAATATTGACCCCAAAAGAATCACAGCCGCCGGTAGAGGAGAATTTCTTCCATTAGACACATCCAAAACCCCCGAAGCAAGAAAAAAGAACAGAAGAACAGAAATTATCCTGACTCCCAAATTAGACGAACTATTCAAAGTTTTAGAAACCAATTAATATCAAAATATGTCTCCACAAGTAGGCATTATCATGGGCAGCATCAGCGACTGGGAAGTGATGCAGGAAGCCGCCAAAATTTTAGACCAATTCAACATACCTTATGAAACCGACATTGTATCTGCCCACCGCACTCCGCAAAAAATGCTGGAATACGGAAAAAACGCCCACACTAAAGGATTAAAAGTAATCATTGCAGGAGCAGGCGGAGCCGCCCATTTACCGGGCATGATAGCATCTGTTACACCTCTGCCAGTCATTGGCGTTCCTATCAAAAGCCGCAACAGCATAGACGGATGGGATAGTTTATTGAGCATTGTCCAAATGCCCAACGGTGTTCCTGTAGCAACAGTGGCCTTAAACGCCGCTCAAAACGCCGGAATACTCGCCGCCCAAATTCTTGGTTGTACAGATAAAAACACTTTGGAAAAAATACTAGCATTTAAACAATCACTCGCAGAAAAGGTAGAACAATCCTCCAAAGAACTGAAAAAGTAGTGTTCTATACTACATTCTTGCAGAATAAAAAAAATTTAATTACCTTTGCCGCTCTTAAAATTCACTGACAATGAAAAGAACATATCAACCTTCAAAAAGAAAAAGAAAAAATAAACACGGATTCAGAGAAAGAATGAGCACTGCTAACGGAAGAAGAGTATTAGCAGCCCGCAGAAAAAAGGGAAGAAAAAAACTCACCGTTTCCGATGAAAAAACACACAAATAGTGATGAATAGCATCATTATTCAATTACAAAACACTAATAAGGAAATTCCATTAAAAGAATTTCCTTGTTTTTTATTATGAAAAATCTCTATACCAGAACATTTACTCCTTGCCAACTTCTTCGTGTATCAGAAAACTTCCTGTTTAAATTTATTATTTTGTGGGCTCACGGTTTCTTAAATGAGTGTAAAGTAAACTGTCTCATCTTAAATGGCATCCCACTCAAAAAATAATTATCAGCCAGCCCTGTCCCTTGCCGGACTTATTGTTTCACTTGGCATTGTGTATGGTGATATTGGTACATCACCACTCTATACATTAAAAGCCATAATAGGAGAAAATTACATCACACCCAACCTTATCAAAGGTGCTCTTTCTTCTATATTCTGGATGCTCACTCTGCAAACAACTATTAAATATGTAATTATAACGCTTAATGCAGATAATAAAGGCGAAGGAGGAATTTTTGCACTGTATACCCTCATAAGAAGAAACAAATATAAATGGCTCATCGTTCCTGCAATCATAGGTGGAAGTGCCTTGCTGGCAGATGGCATCATTACTCCACCTATTACGGTAACCTCTGCCATTGAAGGTATCCAAAATATTTATTATGAAGTGAACGTGATACCCATCGTTATTTTTATTCTCATTCTATTATTTGTATTTCAAAGAGCCGGTACCGATTTGGTAGGCAAATCATTCGGCCCCATTATGCTGATATGGTTTTTAATGATCGGCATTTTAGGTGGAAAAGAAATTATAAAAGAATGGAGCGTATTGGAAGCATTAAATCCTGCCTATACTATTTATTTAATACAACACCATTCCGAAGGCATATTTGTATTAGGCGCCGTTTTTTTATGTACTACAGGTGCAGAGGCCCTGTATTCTGATATGGGACATTGCGGAAAGAAAAACATTCGTATTTCATGGGCTTTTGTAAAAACCATGCTATTGCTAAATTATTTTGGTCAGGGAGCATGGCTTATTCAACACCAGGGCTATAAATTATCTGAACTCGGTACAAATGGCAATCCCTTTTTTCTTATTGTACCCGATAATTTTTTAGCCATCAGCATCATCATTGCTACCTTTGCTGCCATTATTGCATCGCAAGCCCTTATCAGCGGCTCTTTTACACTTGTCAATGAAGCCATGCGACTCAACATCATGCCCAAACTATTAGTCAAGTATCCTACTGAATTAAGAGGGCAACTTTATATTCCGGTGGTCAATTGGCTGATGCTGGCAGGATGTATATTCATTGTTTTATTTTTCAAAGAAAGTGCAAAAATGGAAGCCGCCTATGGACTGGCCATTATTCTGACCATGTTAATGACCACTACACTGCTCAACTTTTACTTACACATGAAAAGATACAATATCTTTTTTATCATTTTGTTTATCGGAGTTTATTTGTTTATAGAATTAATTTTATTGTATGCTAATCTCAGTAAATTCTTTCATGGAGGTTACATCACCTTTTCTGTTGCCGCTGGTTTATCATTTATTATGGGAATATGGTACACCGCCAAAAAATTATCTGAACGCTATGTAGATACCGTCAGCTTAGATGATTACAAAAAATATATCATTGACCTATCGGCCGATACTTCTATCCCTAAATATGCCACACATCTTGTTTACCTGACATCTGTCCGAGACCCTAAACTTATAGAACAAAAAATTATCCACTCTATTTTACAAAGAAGACCCAAAAGAGCCGACATTTACTGGCTTATACATGTAGATGTAGTAGATGAACCTTACAGAATGGAATACAAAGTTACACACATCGCAAAAGATGACATCATCAGAGTAGATTTTTATCTTGGATTCAGAATTCCTCCAAGAGTAAATTTAATGTTTAGAAAAGTAGTGGAAGAACTCGTAAAAAACAAAGAAGTGGATATTACCTCCCGCTATGAATCTTTGCAAAGAAACAATATTAGCGGAGATTTCAAATTTGTTGTTATTGAAAAATATCTCTCTTACGATAATGAACTGCCCTTTTTCCAAAAAGTTATTTTCACTTCATACTACATCCTCAAAAAGTTCTCATTGAGCGAACCAAGAGCATTTGGCTTAGATATGAGTGTAGTAAAGGTAGAAAAATATCCTATGATATTTAAAGTGCCTTCATTAATTAATCTTAAAAGAATTTAATACTATGAACACCAACAGCGTACTAGAAGCACTTAAAAATGTAGAAGACCCGGATTTGAAAAAAGACATTGTTACACTTGGAATGGTAAAAGATTTGGAAGTAGAAAATAACAAAGTTAAATTCAAACTTGAACTCACCACCCCCGCCTGCCCATTAAAAGAAGTTTTGAAAAATGCCTGTATCAATGCCATCAAAGAATATGTGAACAAAGATGCTATTGTAGAAATAGAAGTAACCTCTAAAGTAAGAACTAGTATTAAAAAAGAAAACAGTACATTGAAAGATGTCAAACACATTATTGCTGTGGCATCTGGTAAAGGCGGTGTAGGAAAAAGTACCATTTCTGCTAACCTCGCTTTAGCATTACAACAACTGGGAGCAAAAACAGGGCTTTTAGATGCCGATATTTATGGACCATCTCAATCCATTATATTTGGAGTAGAAGATGAAATGCCGGGCCCTGCCGAATTTGAAGGACAAAGAAAAATGAATCCTGTAACGGCTTATGGCATTAAAATCAACTCCATTGGATTTATGGCAAAAGAAGACCAACCTATTGCCTTACGCGGACCTATGGTATCCAAAGCATTACAACAACTTTTTTACGATACTGTATGGGGAGAATTAGATTATTTAATTGTGGATTTGCCGCCCGGTACAGGCGATATTCAAATTACATTATGTGGCAACATTCCTTTAAGTGGAGCCATTGTCGTATGTACGCCTCAAAAAGTAGCCATTGCCGATGCCAAAAAAGCCATAGGTCTATTTAAATTACCACAAATTAATGTGCCTATTCTCGGACTTGTTGAAAATATGGCATGGTTTACACCCGAAGAACTACCCAATAACAAATACTATATTTTTGGCAAAGATGGAATCAAAAATCTCGCTCAGGAACTCAACATTCCCTTATTGGCACAAATTCCACTCATTCAAAGCATCAGAGAAAATACTGATGAAGGAACACCTTCTGTGATTAAAAACGATACATTAGCACAATATTTTACAGAACTGGCACAAAAACTGGCACAACAAGTATCTATTCATTATCAGCAGGCCGCTGTTGTATAAATTGGCTTTGTATGAATAATAAAAACATGATTACAAAGCAATCAACTGATGTATATCAAAATCACTGTTGTCCAAAATAATTTCTAAAAAAGAGTACAAAGT
>JAOABO010000085.1:7805-8068 GCA_026418315.1 Bacteroidia bacterium | reverse complement strand
GATTTAGACCCTAATAACGGACAGGCATACTACAACCGAGGCATTGCCCGTCAAATGCTCAGAGAAGAAGAAGATTGCTGTAAAGATTGGAAAAAGGCATTAGAACTGGGCATCAAACCAGCTAAATCTTTTATTGATTCTGACTGTTCAGAATAATATTATTAACCAAAAATGATTACTATGAAAAAAATAAACTTTTTCATTCTGACATTAATAAGTTTTCAAATCTTCGCTCAAAATGTAGAATTTGAAAAGAAAAATTT
>JAOABO010000085.1:0-7795 GCA_026418315.1 Bacteroidia bacterium | reverse complement strand
CAACGAAGCAAAAGATAATATCAAAAAAGGCGATGAAATTTTTGAACAAGGAGAAGCATACTACAGAGATGCTTTGCCCTATTATCTAAAAGCCAACAATTTTAATCCCAACAATGCTAAATTAAACTTTAAAATTGGAATATGTTATCTCAACTCATTTGAAAAGAAAAAAGCTTATGATTATATCCTCAAAGCATTCCAATTAGATCCGGAAGTAGATCCTAAAATCCGCTACTATATGGGAAGAGTGTATCACTTAAATTCCGAGTGGGACAAAGCCATTCAGGAATATCAATCCTATATGAATACCGGAAAAATGAAAGCCGAAGATTCAAAAGATGTTCAGAAAAAAATTCA
This sequence comes from Bacteroidia bacterium, assembly GCA_026418315.1. Taxonomy (GTDB): domain Bacteria; phylum Bacteroidota; class Bacteroidia; order B-17B0; family Aurantibacillaceae; genus BPGX01. Next base: position 7,438 of record JAOABO010000085.1, on the reverse strand, counting down.
GGAATGCTATAACGGAAAATTATTATCACAAACTCCCGTGCGTGTGTGGGTAGATAATCTTGGTGCCGAAGTGAACACTTCATACAATGAATATTCGCCCGTTATTTCTGCAGATGAAAGTGTTTTAATGTTTACATCTCGCCGCCCGGGTGGTGTAGGCAATAAATTAGATGAAGTTAAAAATGAATATTTTGAAGATGTGTGGGTAAGTTACAAAACCGGAAAAAAATATTCTCAAGCCACTAATCTGGGACCTCCCGTCAATACAGAAAACCACGATGCAGCCGTTTGTCTATCTCCTGATGGACAAAAATTAATCACCTATCAAGGTGGTGTAAATGGTGGCGATTTATTCATTTCCTATTTAGTGGGAAAATTATGGTCAAAACCTGAAAATTTAGGGAAAGCCATTAACTCCAAATACCACGAATCCTCCGCTTCATTTTCTTACGATGGAAAAATTCTATACTTTGTGAGCGATAGAGAAGGTGGATATGGAGGACACGATATTTATTATTCAGAAATCAATGAAAAAGGGAAATTTGAAAAAGCAGTGAATATTGGTCCTACCATCAATACAGAGTATGACGAAGAAGCCGTATATATGATGCCCGATGGCAAGACCATGTACTTTGCTTCTAAAGGCCACAATTCTATTGGCGGATACGACTTATTCAAAACCACTTTTGAAAATGGACAATGGACAAAACCCATTAATCTTGGCATTCCTATCAATACCCCGGATGATGATGCATTTCTTGCCCTGGCCGGTAGCGGAAGACGCGGCTACTACTCTTCTGCATCTATGGGCGGCTACGGCGGAATGGATTTATACAAACTTACCATTTTAGGTCCTGAAAAACAACCTTTGCTCAATACCCAAGATCAACTTCTGGCAATGGCCGCCAAGCCCGTTACAAATCTAAAAGTAGAAAAAGCCGTAGAAGTTACTAAACCTAAAATGACTTTATTAAAAGGAATTGTATACGATGCTAAAACCAATGAGCCATTGGAAGCTATATTGAATCTGATTGACAACGAAAAGAATGTTATTTTGGCTTCTTTTAAGTCCAACGCAGCTACAGGAAAATATTTAGTAACCTTGCCATCCGGTAAAAATTATGGAATTGCCGTACAAAGAGAGGGCTATCTTTTCCACTCCGAAAATTTTAATCTACCAGCAGATGCCGACTATCAGGAAGTAACCAAAGACATTCCTCTTAAGAAAATTGAAATTGGAAATGCCATCGTTTTACGAAACATTTTCTTTGATTTTGACAAAGCTACCTTACGCCCTGAATCATTCAATGAATTAGACCGATTGGTTAAATTACTGACTGAAAATCCTGGTATTCGTGTAGAAATATCTGCCCACACCGATAGCAAAGGATCGGATGATTATAATATGAAACTATCACAAAAAAGAGCTGAATCGGTAGTCAATTATCTAATTGGAAAAGGTATTGCATCAGATAGAATGATTGCAAAAGGTTATGGAGAAACACAACCTATGGATACCAACGATACAGAAGAAGGAAGACAAAATAACCGTCGCGTAGAATTTAAGATATTAAGTGCTAAATAGTTTGAAAGTTTAATAATGAAATGTACCGTACTTTGAAGTAATAACGACTTCTGGTTTTTCATGCTTTTCAACCCTTCCTATTATCTTGGCTTCTATATTTAGTTTTTTAGCCATTTCAATCAGTGCTTCCGCCGTATCTTGATTAGTATAAATTTCTAAACGATGTCCCATATTGAACACTTTGTATAACTCTTTTGCATTATCTTTGTTTTGTTGATAAATCAAATCAAATAATGGGGGAACTTCAAACAAATTATCTTTAATTATTCTCAGATTTTTCTTTAAGAAATGTAATACTTTCGTCTGTCCACCTCCTGTACAATGAATAATGCCATGAATGGTTGAATGATATCTTTGTAAAGTTGGTATCAGTAATGGTGCGTATGTTCTGGTGGGTGATAAAACCAATTTTGCAATATGTACTTTTTCTTGTTTACTGATGCTATTGGGGGACATCCAACTCACCTCTATTTTATCTGTCAGGCCATATTTTCCTGTATAACTGACTGTTTCAGATAAAGTAGTATCATAGCTTTCCGGATATTTTTTTGCAACTTCTTTATTCAATAAATCATGACGAGCCATTGTCAGTCCATTACTGCCAATACCACTATTATATTCATTTTCATAATTTGTTTGTCCATAAGAAGCAAATCCTACAATGACATCTCCTTCTTTGATATCTATTTCAATGACATTATTTTTTTGAATTTGAACAGCCATTGTACTATCCACAATGATGGTGCGTACCAAATCTCCCACATCAGCCGTTTCTCCACCAGCATATTCAATTTCTACACCAAAATTTTTCATGTTATTACAAAACTCAGCAGTTCCTTGAATAAGGTCTGCAATCACTTCTCCGCTTATTAAACTTTTATTTCTGCCAATAGTAGAAGACAAAACAAAATGATTGGAATACCCACAACACAATATATCATCCAAATTCATTACAATGGCATCCTGTGCAATATTTTTCCAAACACTTCTGTCTCCTGTTTCTTTCCAATACGCATAAGCCAGCGACGATTTTGTTCCTGCCCCGTCAGCATGTAAAATCAAAGCAGTATTAGAATTTTTATCCCAAACATTCTCAATGATTTTACAAAATGTATTAGTATATAACCCTTTACTTAGCTGCCTGATGGCGTTGTGTACATCGGTTTTATCTGCCGATACACCTCTTTGTAAATATTTATCTTGTGTGTGTTCTGACATAAAAAAATTTTTAGTTTCGGATAACATCACGGGCAGTGGCTTGTGCCGAAGGTACTATAACCAGCTCATTGATATTCACATGAGCAGGTCTATTAATCATCCACCATATAGATTCTGCAATATCTTCTGGTGTAAGTGGTTGAATCCCTGTATAGGTTTGTTTAGCACGTTGTGCATCGCCTTTGAAACGTACCAAACTGAATTCGGTTTCTACCATTCCAGGGTGAATAGCCGAAACTTTGATATGGTGTGGCAATAATTCTATTCTCATGGCTTTATTCAGCGCATCTACAGCATGTTTGGTAGCACAATAAACATTGCCGTTTGGATATACTTCTTTACCTGCAATGGAACCAACATTAATAATATGACCTTTTTTTCGGGCTATCATCCAGTTGCTTACAATTTTGGTTATGTACAATAATCCTTTGATGTTAGTATCAATCATCGTGTCCCAATCTTCTTCCAATCCTTTGTCAACAGTTGATAATCCCTGAGCTAATCCAGCGTTGTTAATTAAAACATCTATCTGCTTCCAATCATCTGAAAGTTGGTTAAGTTGTTGCTGGCATTGTTGTTTATCACGAATATCAAAATTCAATGTAAGTACTTTTACATTATATTTTTTCTCAATATCTTCTTGGATTGCATCTAATTTTTCTTTTCTTCTGCCAGTCAATATTAAATGATATTTATTTTCTGCTAATTTATATGCGGTGCTTTTGCCAATACCTGCAGTGGCACCTGTAATGAGTGCTATCATATCTTATTTTTTTGCGGGTTTAATTTGCTGTTTTTTACACTATAAGTAAAATAAATCGTTAACCCAATAAAGAGCCATAGTATAAACCCAATCCAATTTTTTAATTCAATTTGAGCCATCATATATAAGCAAATAATAAGACCTGCTAATGGTATTAAACTATGTTTACGAATAAATGCCTCTATGGAAAAATAGAGAAAAATGAGCCAAAACAACCACATGGGAATATGATGTAAAAAAGTAGAGAAAGAACTTTCTAACAAATCAGAATATTTTGATGACAATGGCAGTAATTGATTATACAATTCCACATCACTTAGTAAAAAAATTTTTGTTCGCAGTTCTGAAAATTGAGATACAGCCATTTTTTTCTGTAATTCATCTTTTAATTGCTCATTTTGATGAATAACAAGCATCAGTTTTTCTTTGTCTGCTATTACAGATTGATTTTTAATAAACATAACTGCGCCGGCAGGGTTAAAATGAAATGTGAGAAACACACTCAAAATAAAAGCTACTGGCATTATCCACTGTGAATTGATATAAGGTGTTTTAAACTTTCGGGGCGGAGCGTCAGGCATACGATGCAATCGTAAAACACCCGCACAAACCAACACAAAAGCAAACAAAGTGCCTATACTGGTAAGGTCGGTTACGGTAGATAGATTAAATACCATGGTTCCAATGCCCACAATAAAGCCCGTTACAATAGTTGAAAAAGAAGGTGTTTTGAATGTAGGATGAATCTTTGAAAAAACCGAAGGAAGCAAACCATCTCTGCTCATGGTCATCCAAATTCTTGGTTGCCCTAATTGGAATACCAATAATACACTGGCCATGGCAACAATAGCACTAATAGATACAATTCCTGATAAAAAATTCAAATGATGCTTAGAAAACACAAATGCCAGCGGGTCTTCTACATTTAGTTCTTTGTAATTCACCATTCCGGTAAGCACCAATGCTATCAATACATACAAAAGCGTACTGATAATAATTGAATACATCATACCTCTTGGCAAATCTCTTTGTGGATTTTTACACTCTTCAGCCGTTGTAGAAATAGCATCAAATCCGATATAAGCAAAAAAAACAGCCGAAACGCCTTGCAGGATACCTGTTATTCCATTAGGCATAAATGGTTGCCAGTTTTCTACAGATATATAAAATATGCCAAAAGCAATCACCAAAAGGATGATGAGTAATTTGATAGCTACCATGATATTACTGGCTGTTTTAGATTCTTCTATACCCCTATACACCAGCCATGTAATGAAAACAACAATCATTAAGGCGGGTAAATCAAAAATAATTCGCCATGTTCCAATAGACGGTGCGTGAGTCCATGCCATGTAGGCCTTTTGTAAATTATACGAGAGTAAATTAAAATCAGGAACATTGTTAAGAATTTTAGTTGCTTCTGTATAACCACTTTTTGCAGAAAAATAATCTGTACAAAGCCATGCAGGAAAATCTATTCCAAAAGAATGTAAAAATGCTGTAAAATAACCCGACCAGCCAATAGCTACCGTAATATTACCAATGGCATATTCCATTATTAAAGCCCAACCTATAATCCATGCAAATAATTCACCAAAGGCAACATAACTATAAGTATAAGCACTTCCGCTAACAGGCAAAATGGAAGCAAACTCAGCATACGCAAATGCAGACAAGGCACAGGCAAGGGCTGTAAAAATAAACAAGAAGACCACACCAGGTCCTCCATCTGATGCTGCCTTTCCAATAGTGGTAAAAATACCTGCTCCGATGATGGCTGCAATTCCTAAAGCAGTTAAATCTCTTACTGTTAAATTTTTCTTTAATTGGTGCTCAGAAAACAACTCGCTATCAGACAGAATTTGTTGTATGTTTTTCTTACGAAAAAGATTCATAATGACATCCTTATTTACAAAACATTATTATGATTGAGTTGCTATTACTCTTGTTGGTTAAATACTTTGTGTCCACCCTCTAGAAGATATTTGTCTCTTTTAAAAAGTTCTAAATCTGCCATTACCATTTCTTTGCAAAGTTCTTCAAGCGTACACTTAGGTTGCCAATTTAATAATTTCTTTGCTTTAGAATAATCTCCTACCAGCAAATCTACTTCTGATGGGCGAAAATACCTTTTATCTACTTTAATGATAATTTTACCATTATTAGCATTGATACCTATTTCATTTACGCCTTTTCCTTTCCATTCTATGGGAATTCCCAAATAAGCAAATGCCATTTCTGCGAATTTTCTAACCGAAATTTTTTTACCTGTTGCCAATACAAAATCTTCGGGTGTTGGATGTTGCAGTATTTTCCACATTCCTTCTACATAATCTTTAGCGTGTCCCCAATCTCTTTCTGCATCTAAATTTCCAAGATATAACACGTCTTGCAGGCCCAAAGAAATTTTTGCTGCTGCACGTGTAATTTTTCTTGTAACAAAAGTTTCGCCTCTGATAGGACTTTCATGGTTAAATAAAATGCCGTTGCATGCATAAAATCCGTATGCTTCTCTGTAATTTTTTGTAATCCAAAAAGCATATAATTTAGCAACTCCATAAGGGGAACGCGGATAAAATGGTGTATTTTCATTTTGAGGAATTTCCTGTACCAGTCCATACAGTTCAGATGTAGAGGCCTGATAAAATTTGGTTTTGTCTTTCAGGTTCAGAATACGAATGGCTTCTAAAATTCTTAATGTTCCCAGAGCATCGGCATTAGCAGTATATTCAGGTGTTTCAAAACTCACTTTTACATGCGATTGTGCTGCTAAGTTGTAAATTTCATCAGGTTGTGTTTCTTGAATAATGCGAATAAGAGCTGTACTATCAGTTAAGTCACCATAATGTAGAAAAAAACGGGTATTAGGTTCGTGAGGGTCTTTGTATAAATGGTCTATTCTATCGGTATTGAATAAAGAACTTCTACGCTTGATACCGTGCACAACATATCCTTTATTTAATAGAAACTCTGCAAGATATGCTCCATCTTGTCCTGTAATCCCTGTAATCAAAGCAACCTTTTGAGGCATAAAAAATTTTTATTGAGTGTAAAAGTATTGAAAATTTGATACAGATGCAAGTTATCTAAATTTTATTCGATGGGCTATCTAACAAACACCATTTAATTAGAAGCGTATTAAACAAAGCATAGAAAGTAACACCTGGCTGGGTTTCTAAAGTATCGTCAATTAAAAACGATAGTATAACAAGAACACAAAATAAGAGATAAAGGAAATAGTGCCTTGATTGCCTCAAGTGAATAAGCGGATAAATCAAATTTATAAGTAAGACAATGATTCCAGCTATACCAAAAGTGAGAGCAAATGTAATAAACTGATTATGTGCCCTTAAACGAAATTGCTTTTCAATAGTTGGGTACTTTTCATATTCCTTATCAAAAGCAATTGCTACATCTCCTGTTCCTACCCCTATCCAGAAGTTTTCCCACCAAATATGAAGTCCAATTTTCCAATACATGTATCTTAGTACTAAAGTTTTTCCATTTGGGTTTTGATTGATTTTAAAGTACTGATATTCCTGCATTAACTCATACAATCTTTTTTCCAAAAACCCTGCCTGAGCATATAAATAATTGGGTACGCCATTTTCAATATTCCAAATATCTTTTTGATATAGTCGCGTTAGCCCTGCCGAATCCTTGGGTAATCCTTTGCTTGCAAGATAACGATATAGTGTATATTTCAGTTCATTGTTTTTTTTATCTCTTCCTTCAAAGGGAATGGTACTTCTTTTTTCCCACTCTTTTTTTAGTTCAGTGTCGTTAATATGAATAAATACCAAATGACCATTTTCGGTATAGGGAACGGTATCATTGAAATAAATATTGCCATTTAATGTATGTGTTTGAAT
>JAOABO010000084.1 GCA_026418315.1 Bacteroidia bacterium | reverse complement strand
CTTTGAACTGGGGGCTGAATTGTTTTCCATATCAGTTCTACTTTCCATCAAACGTTCTTTTCTTTGTTGTGGCACATTTTGAACAAATTGTGCTTGTTTGATTTGATGTGTTTGTTCTTCAACAGGTAAATGGGCTTTCATTAAAAATGAGACAATTTCACGGTTGGTATTGTCAATCATTTGTTTGAATAAATTAAAAGATTCTATCTTGTAAATAACCAGTGGATCTTTTTGTTCATATACTGCATTATGAACCGACTGTTTTAGGTCATCTAACTCTCTTAAGTGTTCTTTCCATGCTTCATCTATCATAGATAGAACCGTCATTTTTTCCAATGTCAATAAAACATCTTTTCCTTGAGTTTCATAAGCTTTTTTAAGATTGCTGACTACGTGTAAGGTTTTTATTTTATCAGTAAAAGGAAACAATATGTTTTCAAATTTATTTTCCGGATTCAAATAAACGTCTTTAATAAATGGGAAAATTTGTTCGGCAATCTGATTTTTCTTTTGTAAATACTGTTGATAAATTTCATTAAATAATTTTTCAGTTACACTTTGACTGTTATTTTGATTAAACTCCTGTTCAGTTAAAGGCAATTCGGCTGCAAAAATGCGAATGAAATCTAAACTTAATTCATCATAGTTTTTTAGTGGATGATACGTAGATACTAATCCATCTATTGTATCATAAATCATATTAGCGATGTCTATGCTTAATTTATCTCCAAACAGTGCATTTTTTCTACGAGAGTAAATAACTTCTCGTTGTGCATTCATCACATCATCGTATTCTATCAATCTTTTACGAATACCAAAATTATTTTCTTCTACCTTTTTTTGTGCTCTTTCAATAGAGCGTGAAAGCATGGAGTGCTGAATGGGCTCACCTTCTTCTAATCCGCCCATTCTGTCAATAAGCGCTGCTATTCTTTCACTGCCAAACAAACGCATTAAATCGTCTTCTAATGAAACAAAAAACTGAGAGCTTCCCGGGTCTCCTTGTCTTCCTGCTCTACCGCGTAATTGTCTGTCCACTCTTCGGGATTCGTGCCGTTCTGTGCCAATGATGGCAAGCCCCCCTGCTTCTTTTACGCCAGGCCCTAGTTTAATATCGGTACCACGTCCCGCCATATTGGTAGCAATGGTTACTGTACCTGCTTTTCCTGCTTCTGCAACAATTTCAGCTTCTTTTTGATGGTGCTTGGCATTCAACACATTGTGTTTAATTCCTCTAAGTTTGAGCATCCGGCTCAGTATCTCAGAGTTTTCAACAGAAGTGGTACCCACCAATACGGGCCTTCCTGCATTCACCAGTTTTACAATCTCTTCAATAACAGCATTGTATTTTTCTCTTTTTGTTCTATAAACCAAATCTTCGTAATCTTTTCTAATCACTGGCTTATGAGTGGGAATAACCACTACATCTAATTTGTAAATATCCCAAAACTCCTGTGCTTCTGTTTCGGCTGTACCGGTCATTCCTGCCAGTTTGTGGTACATTCTAAAGTAGTTTTGTAATGTAATAGTAGCATAAGTTTGTGTGGCGGCCTCTACCTTTACATTTTCCTTTGCTTCAATGGCCTGATGCAAACCATCGCTGTATCTTCTTCCTTCTAAGATTCGTCCCGTTTGTTCATCTACAATTTTCACTTGGCCGTTGTCAATTACATATTCCACATCTCTTTCAAATAAAGTATATGCTTTAAGTAATTGTATAACTGTATGGATTCTTTCACTTTTCAAACTGAAATCTTGTAACAATTGTTCTTTTTTTTGTGCTTTTTCTTTTGGGGGGAGGTTTTGTTTTTCTATTTCTGCAATTTCTTCGCCCACATTAGGAATTACAAAGAATTTGCTATCGTTTACCAAATTACTTAAAAAATCTATACCTTTATCTGTTAACTCAACATGGTGGTTTTTTTCATCAATAACGAAATAGAGCTCCTGGTCAATTTTATGCATTTCCTTCATTTGGTCTTGCATGTAATAGTTTTCAGTTTTTTGCAATAAACTTTTAACTCCCTGTTCACTTAAAAATTTTATCAAGGCAGAGTTTTTGGGTAATCCTCTATATGCTCGTAACAGCGGTACTCCTGCTTCTTTTTCTTTTCCTTCGCTGAAATATTTTTTTGCTTCTACCAAACAGGTTTGTACAAACTGTTTCTGTGCATTCACAAGTTTTTCTACATAGGGCTTATATTCATTAAACTCGTGTTTGTCACCTTTTGGTGTGGGGCCGGAAATAATCAATGGCGTTCTTGCATCATCAATCAAAACAGAATCTACTTCGTCTACAATGGCATAATGATGTCCTCTTTGCACCATTTCATTTGGGAAAGACACCATGTTGTCTCGCAAATAATCAAACCCAAATTCATTATTGGTACCATAGGTAATATCACACAGATAAGCGTTTTTTCTTTCTTCTGAATGTGGTTCGTCATTATCAATACAATCTACAGTAAGGCCGTGGAATTGAAAAATAGGTCCATTCCATTGACAGTCACGGCGAGCTAAATAGTTGTTTACAGTTACTAAGTGTACACCTCTACCTGCCAAAGCATTCAGATAAATGGGCAAAGTAGAAACCAGTGTTTTTCCTTCTCCGGTTGCCATTTCAGCAATTTTTCCACGATGCAGGGCTATACCTCCAATGAGCTGTACGTCATAATGAATCATATTCCACTTAATGGGGTGTCCCATTACATTCCAGGTGGTTTTCCATATTGCTTTGTCTGCATGAATGCTTACAAAATCTTTTTCTTCTGATGCTAATTTTTTGTCGAGTTCGGTGGCGGTCGTTTCCAATGTTTCATTTTGTGTGAAGCGGCGAGCCGTTTCTTTAAGAACTGCGAACGCTTCGGGCAAAATTTCTTCTAAAACCTCTTCTGTTTTTTCTACAATAGTTTTATCCAATTCTTCTATTTCTTTGAATAATTTTTCTTTTTCGTTAATATCAATGTCGGGGTTGACTTCAATTTTGTTTTTAATCTGATTAATTTTTTCTTGCTCAGGAGCAATATATTGCTGAATTTTATTTTTAAATTCTATTGTTTTGCCTCGGAGTTCGTCATTGGATAAGGAAGAAAGTGTGGAATATATTTGATTGATTTCCTCTACAACAGGCAAAATTTGTTCAATATCTTTTTCAGATTTGGTTTTTAAATTGAAAATTTTTTTTAGTACACTCAGCATAAGATTGATTTTAAAAACAAGTTTGCAAATTTACAAAAAGAATATGGTAAAGAGTGGGCAAATTCTTTAAAACATGCTAAAAAGATGAGGAGTGATATTGAAAGATTTACTTAGTAGTGGAAGAAGGAGAACTTACAGTGGTTGGTGGCGGTGGTACAAAATAGCCAGCTTTAACCGCACTATCTACAGTCATCTCGGCGTTTTTTAACTGAGCATCCAAATTTTTAAGCAGTGTATCACTCATGATAATGCCTTTTTGTATAAACTCTTCTTTGGTTTCTGCGGGCTTGCTGCATGAAACAAGTAATAAAATGCCAAACAGGTATAATGAAAAAGCAAGGACTGATTTGTATTTCATACAATAAATTTTATGGGCAAATATAGGGTTTTAATTTAAAAGGATTTTTTATGATGAAATGGCTTTGGTGAAGGGTATTTTTAAAAATAAAAAAGCCCCATATTTCAGGGGCTTTTGCTTTTGAAAACAGGATTAATGTTGTCCTTCAGCATGATGAGCAGTATCTGCAGGTGCAGCTGTGCTGTCTGCAGGTGCAGTTGTTTGCTGAGTTTGTTCAGTAGTTGTTTGTTCAGTGGTTTCTTCTTTTTTTTCTGCGTTGCTGCAAGCGTAAAATGCAGTGATGCCGCTGATGGCTAATAATGCAAATACTTTTTTCATGGTTTTTGTTTTTTAATGGTTTTACATTGATACCTTGTCAAGTAGAAAGGTAACCCATTTTATTCTAATTTTCTTATAACTACATAATAATCAGCCAATTAAACTTTAATTATTCTAAAACCATTTAAAAAGGGTTACCTTTGTCGTATAAAATGTATTAATGTAACAACATGTACTATACTGATATTGATTATATCCATGGAATAAAATCAAAAGATGATGAGGTTTTGCGGGCATTGTATAAACAATATTTCAGAATGATAAGGCATTATGTCATTACCAATCATGGAGATGAATACTCTGCAAAGGATATTTATCATGAAACTCTTTTGGTTCTTATTAATGCTGTTCAAAAGGAGACCTTTGTGCTTACATCATCGCTTTCCACTTTAATTTTTTCAATAGCCCGACGATTATGGCTAAAGCATCTGAATAAAAATAAGAATACAATTCTTTTTGATGATTTTCAAAACAACGAACCTGTAAAAGAAGATGAAAATCACTATATTGAAGAACACGAACAGAAAGAACAAAACATACAAAAAATTCAAACAGCACTTCAATCTTTAGGTAAACCATGCTACGAACTTTTGAAAGAATTTTATTACCACCAATTAAGTATGGAACAAATTGCCAATAAACTTGGCTATCACAATTCCGATGTTGCGAAAAATCAAAAATACAAATGCCTTCAAAGATTAAAAAAATATTTTTTTGAAACCCAACAACCCAATTATCAACCACTCAATTCTTCTGATTATGAATAGCAAAACAACAGAATTATTTGATAAGTATTTACTTGGCAAAATGAATCCATCTGAAAAAGATGAATTTATCAAAAACCTGAATGCCGATGAGAATTTTAAAAAGGAATTTGAGGAATACAAATTACTGATAGAATCTTTTAATGATTATCATCAACATGCTGATTTAAAAGGAAAATTTAACGATTGGTACGAATCCGAGTATGCTCTTGTATCACGCAACAATCGTAAAATCTGGTGGACTGTTTCTTATGTGGCGGCATCGGTTGCACTCATGGTAACCCTTATTGGTATATGGGTATACGAATCTGTAATAAAAGAAACAAAAAAACAGGGTAATGAAATTACTTACCTGAAAAAAGAGATTAAACAAATTCAAAACCAACAAAATACTTTGGTCAGAAATATAAAAAAAATGCAGGAGAAAAATTATGCTCCCGCCAACAGCCAATCTACCGGATTTTTATTAGCCCCCAAATATATACTTACTACTTTTCATTCTATTCAAAATGCTGATTCTTTATTTGTAGAAAATGATCATTTTGCAAGAATACAGGCGAAAATTATATATCTGAATAAAGATTTAGATGTGGCCTTACTATATGCTCAAGGTTTAAATGTAGTTCCGGATTTTTATCCCTATTCAGGCATTTGCGACTTAGGAAACAAAGTATACACATTAGGTTTTCCAACCAATCAACTGGTATATAACGAAGGATACATCAGTGCGGTTAATGGCTATAATAATGATTCTGCTTTTTATCAAATAACCATGTCTTTAAATCCCGGCAATAGTGGCGGACCTTTATTTAATCATAATGGACAACTGGTAGGCATGATTGTAAGCAAAAATATTCAAATGGAAGGTGTGGCATTTGCTTTGAAATCTAATATGTTGTATTCTTTAAAAGATTCTTTGCCTGCCGATTCTGTAAAGAATATTTGGGTTAAAGTATTTAAACCTATCAAGCACAAAAATACCACTGTTATTAAAAACAAACCGTATATTTTCAAAATATCAGTGTATCAAAAATCCATATAAAGTAATGACTCTATCTGTGCACTCACAACACAAATGTGGTTTTGTAAACATTATTGGCTGCCCCAATGCCGGTAAATCATCACTCATTAACTCTATCATGGGTTTTAAATTAAATATTGTAACGCCCAAAGCACAAACCACCCGCCATAGAATATTAGCCCTATATAATGAGCCCAATTATCAGATTGTTTTTTCAGACACACCTGGTATTATTCAAAAACCATCTAATGAGTTACATCAACGAATGTTGCAATACATAGAACAATGCTTTCAGGATGCTGATATTATTTTATTAATTTTAGATGCCCACAAGCCCTGCGATATACCCAACGAATATATTGAAAGATTGAAAACCTGCATGTGCCCGGTGTTTATAGTAATCAATAAAATTGATTTGGTAGATGAAGATATTCTATTTAAAGTGGAAAATGAATGGAAGCAACTTGTTCCTAACGCTACTATCAGAAAAATTTCTGCTTTATATAAAACCGGAGTGAAAGAATTGGTAGATGATATAAAATCGCTTTTACCTCTTTCACCGCCTTACTATTCAAAAGATGATATTACAGATAAACCAGAAAGATTTATTGTCAGCGAAATTATTCGTGAAAAAATATTGTTACTTTACAGAGAAGAAATTCCTTATGCTACAGAGATTATAGTGAATTCCTTTAAAGAAGACGAAAAAATTATTCGTATCCAAGCCGATATTATAGTTGAAAGAGAAACTCAAAAAATAATCATTATTGGTGAAAAAGGAAAATCTATTAAACAGTTAGGAATAGAAGCCCGAAAAGAATTAGAAAAATTCTTTAATAAGCAAATATATCTTGAATTACATGTAAAAGTTGAAAAAAACTGGAGAAACAACAAAAACAAATTGAATTATTTTGGATACTGAGAGATGTAAAATAATTCGTGCTCACTGATCATGTAACATAAGAATACACCTAATATTTTTTAATTAAAATTATATTCTTTACCTTTGCTGCATATTCTATGCTTGATAAATCTTTATTAAGAATTTCTTATTTGTTTTTATCTTTTTTGCTTGTTTTTTTTTGTAAATCTCAACTATCTTATACCTATTCTGTTCAAAGCGCCTTATGTAATTGCAATGGCTCTGCTTCTGTTACTATTACTTCAGGAATTGCACCTTATTCTTACACCTTAAACGGAGTACCCACCTCTACCAATATTTACACATCATTGTGTGCAGGTAATTATACTTTATTTGTTCAGGACAGCAATGTGCCATCAGATACAGTTACCATTTTTTTTACAATTTTAGATAGCACCTTTAAAAGCAACATTATCTATAAAGACGGCTGTAACTCTTTAGCTTCTGCAAATATCAGTTTATCCGGAGGAAGGCCAGCATATACTCATACTCTCTTTCCTACTAATACTACTACCTTACTTACTTTTTCCAATTTAGCCAGCGGTACTTATACCTTTGTAGCAAAAGATAATGCGGGCTGTTCTATTACCAATACCTTTGCTGTCAATAATTACTCTGCTATTTCCAACTTTTCCATGTCTGCTACTAATGCTAAAATTGGTTCCACCATTTTATTTACCAATGAGAGTTTATATGGCACGGGCTATTTATGGGACTTTGGAAACGGCAATACCGCCACTTCCTTTGATGCAGCAGAAACTTATACTTCACAAGGTACTTACAAAGTTCAACTCATTGTATTTAATGGCACATGTTCGGATACTTCATACAAATATCTTTTCATCACAGACAAATTGCTAATAACCATTCCTAATATTTTTACACCTAATAATGATGATATAAACGACCTTTGGTATGTGTCTTTTGAAGGTGCCACGGATATGTATCTTGCAATATACAACCGATATGGTGTAAAATTATATGAAAACAAAGGAACTGGTGCACAATGGGATGGACGAACACTGAGCGGAGAACCCGTTCCTACAGGTACTTATTTTTATTATCTGGAAGTAAAAGATGTGTTGGATAATATTAATAAGTTCAAAGGAACGATTACTCTCATTCGTTGATTGATTTTTTCATGACAGAAAAACAGCAGGCGTTCATAAGTTGGAGTGGTGGAAAAGATAGTACATTGGCTCTTCATTATGCTTTGAATGAAAATAAATGGGACATAAAATTCTTGTTTGTTACTATTAATAAAGAAAGTCAGAGAGTAAGCATGCATGGCGTAAGAAAAGAATTGATTACAAGACAAGGATTGTCTATTGGTATCCATACAAGAAAAATGTACCTACCCGAAAGCACAACCACCGAAATGTATGAAAAAATGATGAAGCATGAAATGCTACTCATGCAACAACGCGGTATTCATACTGCTATTTTTGGAGATATTTTTTTAGAAGATTTGAAAAAATACAGAGAAAATCAACTGAATAGTATCAACATGCACTCTTATTTTCCTCTTTGGAAAAAAAATACTTTAGATTTATACAAAGAGTTTGTAACCCTTGGATACAAAGCCAAAATAGTAAGTGTGAACCTAAAAAAATTAGATAAAAGTTTTTTAGGAAAAGATTTGACTTTAGAGTTACTCAATGAATTCCCTAAAGA
>JAOABO010000083.1 GCA_026418315.1 Bacteroidia bacterium | reverse complement strand
GGAAATACGCGTATGTTTTCGCCTTTATAAATAAGCCCGTTGTATATGTTCCAAAGTTCAGGTCGTTGTTGGTGTGGGTTCCATTGGCCAAACGCATCTCTGAATGAAAAAATCCGCTCCTTGGCTCTTGCTTTTTCTTCATCGCGTCGGGCACCACCAATGCATGCTTCTAATTCTAGTTCCTGAATAGCGTCTAACAAAGTATAGGTCTGTAAAGTATTTCTGCTTGGAAATTTACCGGGCGGTTCGTTCAACCCATATTTTTTCATACTTTCTTCTACATATCTGACTTCTAAATGCAAGTGATATTTTTTTACCAACTCATCTCTGTATGCAATGACTTCAGGAAAATTTTGCCCTGTATCTATATGCAATACAATAAAAGGAACAGATGTGGGTGCAAATGCTTTCAATGCTAAATGTAACACAGTAGCCGAATCTTTTCCTCCTGAAAATAAAATGGCCGCTCTCTTAAACTGACCAGCCGCTTCTCTTAATATGTGTACAGATTCGCCTTCTAATTGTTCTAAATAATTTTGCATACCCTATGTCTTTTGCTACAAATTAAATCATATTTTATCATACCCAAACAATGAATTGTTACTTTAAATGTAATCCGCATTCTTTTTTGCCTTCATCATTGTTTTCCCACCACCAACGTCCAGCCCTGTAGGGCTCTCCTTTTTTTATGGCTCTTGTACAAGGGGCACACCCAATGCTCCAATATCCCTTATCTACCAATGAATTATACGGCACATTATTTTTTTTGATAAATTCCATTACATCCTGTTGCGTCCAATGTATTAAAGGATTAAATTTGATTATCTGATATTTATCGTCCCATTCAAACATATTCATACTTTGCCTGTATTCAGAGTGCTCTGCTCTTAAGCCCGTTATCCATATTTTTTTGTCTTTTAATGCCCGTATCAGTGGCTTTATTTTTCTTACATAGCAGCATTCTTTTCTGTTTTCAATGCTTTCATAAAAACCATTTATTCCCTGCTTCATTATCATTTTTTCCACATCGGTACTTTCAGGAAAAAAAGGCATGATTTTAATACCATATTTCTTTTCTGTTTCGCTCCATATATTGTAAGTTTCCTGAAATAGTCGCCCTGTATCTAAAGTAAAAATGTCAATTGGAAACTGATTATTTGCAATAAAATGTGTTATCACCTGGTCTTCTATATTAAAACTAGTAGAAAATACAATTTTTCCGGGATACATCTCACACAAATATTTTAAGAGATAAGTTACATCTGCATCCTGATGCTTTAAGTCCCACTGTTCATAATGATGTTGTTCTGAATTCATAATGTTATTCCTTTTCTATATCCAATTTTGATACAAGGTCTTTATAGCAATTAAAAATAAAATAATAGAAATAACCAGCAGTCCCCATTTTTTAGGAATTTTATTATTCAAATAAATAGACAGGGGCACAGATATCACACTTCCCAGTGTTACCCATAGCACTATCCACAAATGCTGAATTCCTAACATAGTAATAAAAGTAACCGAACTGACCATAACCACAACAAATTTAATAGCATGAGACGTACCAATGGTAGAACGCATATCTCTTCCTCCTACTATAAGAGCAGAAGTAACCAAAGCCCCCCATCCTCCACCGCCAATGCTATCCATAAATGCTCCAAACCATGCCAACAAGGGTACAGACATCCATCTTTTTCTTTTTTCAAATAACCGAAATGCTCTAAAACAAATAATAACAGAAATAACCAAAAAATAAATGGCCATCAATGGTTTAATACTATTTGCAAAACTCTTACTGAATATACTTATCAAAATTGCCCCGGCCACTGCTCCAATAACAGCAGGAAAAAACATGGCCTTATACATGCTTTTGTTTATCAATCTGTTCTTTTTATATACATAAGATGAGTACCCTGTATTAAAAATTTCAGAAAAATGCATCACTGCACTGGCTACAGCCGGACTGATAGAATTCGGGTAAAAATAAATCAGTAAAGAAGTAGTCATAATTCCAAAAGCCATTCCAAATGCACCATCTATCAGTTGAGCAAATACTCCTATAAAAAAATATGTAAGAGCATCATTAAACATAATAAGTCAAAAAAACTTCTGCAAAATTACCCAACAAGCAATACTACAATTATGACTTTAATCATAATTCAGCATTACATTTGAATATCTCTGTTTTTTATGGCTATTAACTTTATGAACAAGGTATGCACTGATTGTCCCAATAATAGCACCGGAAAGTGCATCAGACGGATAATGTGCACCCACATACAATCTGGAATAAGCGACAGTAATAGCATACAGATATGCAGGAACTACTACATACCATTTAGGATAGTGTAATGATAAACCTGTGGCTAAATTAAAAGCCACACTGCTGTGCCCCGACGGAAAAGAAGGCGTATTTTCTTTTTGCAGGGGAATAAGGTAAGAATAAGTATCATACGGCCTTGGACGATGAATGATGTATTTTAATAAAGTAGTAAGCACCACTGCAGATGAAAGCATCAATACAGATTGAGTACCCCTTTGCCACAATAAAGTATCTTTCTTCACAGAACCCACTGTATAATAAGTTGCGGGCAAAAAGATAGCTGCAGGATACACTGAAAATGACACCGACTGAAAAAAGTAATTACCTTGATTATTCCTCCCTTTTTGAATGTGATACAACCACTCAACCTCTCTATTTTGAGAAAAACCTACATGACAGAAAAAAATTACCACCACGCTATACAATACAGAATTAAAATGAATCCCCCATTTTTGTACTAACTGCATAAAACTTTTTTACTCTACAATTTCACCATCAACTATATGTATGGTTCTATCAGCCATTTGAGCTAAATGTTCATTATGAGTTACTATCACAAATGTTTGACTAAACTCTTCTCTTAATTCAAAAAACAATTGGTGTAAGGTTTCGGCATTATGACTATCCAGGTTTCCTGTTGGTTCATCTGCAAATATAACCTTTGGCTTATTAATTAATGCTCTTGCTACAGCTACTCTTTGTTGTTCTCCACCCGATAATTCGGTTGGTTTATGATGCATACGATGCTCCAGTCCTACTCTTTTTAATAAATGAATGGCAGATTGTTTTGCTTCTTCATGGCTTGTTCCCTTAATGAGCGCAGGAATCATCACATTTTCCAAGGCCGTAAATTCAGGTAATAAATGATGAAACTGAAAAACAAAACCAATGTTTTGATTCCTGAATGCCGCTAATTTATTATGATTCATCAAAAATACATCCTGATTATCAATCCATACTTTTCCAGAAGTAGGTCTCTCTAATGTACCTAATATACTTAAAAGCGTTGATTTTCCTGCCCCAGAGGGGCCTACTAAACTTATCAGTTCTGCTTCATTCACCTTCAGTGAAACATTTTTAAGAATCACTGTATCACTTATTTTTTTATATATATTTTCTGCAACAATCATAATACCCAATAACAATATATTGTAATGGCGAATATACTGAATATATCTAACCAAAAGCCCGCTTTGAGCATAAATTGTAAAGGAATTTTCCCGCTGCCAAATGCAATGGTATTGGGTGCCGTGGCTACCGGCAGCATAAATCCTACAGAAGCAGACAACACACAAGGTAAAACTAATCTGATAGTCATTTCCGATGAAAAGTGAGAAGTAATAGCTGCAATGACAGGCAATGCCAACTGAACCGATGCTATATTAGAAGCAAACTCACTGATAATACACACCACAAGACAAATAATAAAAATTAAAGCCAAAGGATGTATATTTTTCACAAAAACCAATTGTTCTACTGCATAATTAATTAATCCTGATTTTTCAAAACCATAAGACAATGCAAACCCTCCTCCAAACAATAATAAGATGTCATACTTTAATTGTTTTGCATCTTCCCATGTGAGTATTGTTTTGTGAGTGTCTTTCTTAGCAGGAATTATGAATAGAATAATAGAAGCAGCAATAGCCACAAGAGAATCATCCATATATTCAGAGTGTTCAAAAAAATATTTCCAACCTCTAAAATGAAGAAATTCTATATAAACATCTCTTGTCAGCCATAGTAAAACAGTGAGGATAAAAACTACAAAAACTACTTTTTCTTCATAAGTTATTTTATATTTTCTGTGTATATTCAGTTTTTGAATATCAATTTTTCTAACAGAAATTTTATTCAAAAATAAAAGTTTCAGAATAAAAAAGCATCCTGTCAAAATAATTAAACTTAATGGCAGAAAAAGTATTATCCATTGAATAAAAGACAAATGAACTTGGTGGCTAAACATTTGTGGATATGCTTTAAAGAAATACATATTAGGCGGTGTTCCTACAGGAGTAGCCATTCCCCCAATACTGGCCGCATAAGCCATCCCGAGCATCAATGCAGCAGAAAAATACAACTTATCCTGATGATTCAAAACGTCTTCTAACTCAAATAGTAAAGCCATAACGGCACTCAATAACATCAGCGCAGTAGCCGTATTACTAATCCAATTACTCAATAAAAAAGTGGATACCATGACGCCGGCCAATATTCCATTAACAGAGTGGCCGGTCATTCTCAAAATATTTCTTGCAATTCTTTTATGCAAGTCCCACTTTTCAATAGCAATGGAAATTAAAAATCCACCCAGAAAAAGAAAAATAATAGGATGACCATATTGATACGCAACCTGCTTTATATCAGCAATCTGACACAGTGGTAAAAGCACAACCGGCAGTAAAGATGTAACCGCCAAATGCACACATTCGCTCATCCACCATATTGCCATCCATATTACAATACCCGCCATTCTGTTAGATTCTATATTGGTTTGCAACGGTTGAAATATTACAAACATTAAAAAAATCAGAGGAGCCAGTATGAATCCTAATCGCTTTAAACTCATTATTGGTAATTAGGCACAAAAGTATTGTATCCCCATCAAAAATTCAAAACCTTCTTTGTATAATTAAAAAATTATATGCTAATTTGAGGCAAAAATTTTGCTATGAGTGAATCTGCTAATAAACTATCCCATCCTAAGGGTCTGTATTTGCTTTTTTTCACAGAAATGTGGGAACGGTTCAGCTACTACGGCATGCGGGCTATTTTAATGTTATACATGACCAAAGCGCTGCTGTATGATAAAGATTTTGCATCAGGAATATATGGAAATTATACAGGTCTGGTTTATCTTACTCCCTTAATTGGCGGATATATTTCAGACAGATATTGGGGTAATAGAAAATCTATTATTGCAGGTGGAATAATAATGGCCATCG
Organism: Bacteroidia bacterium; assembly: GCA_026418315.1. Classification (GTDB taxonomy): domain Bacteria; phylum Bacteroidota; class Bacteroidia; order B-17B0; family Aurantibacillaceae; genus BPGX01. The sequence goes on along the minus strand of JAOABO010000083.1, from coordinate 3,008 downwards.
GACAATTCTTATTGTTTTTAAGTGCTTCTTTCAGAGATGTTAACTGGTCTACAGCGGGCGTTTTTTTCTTTTTAGGATTATTTGCATTGGTAGTTGGAAATGGTTTTTTCAAACCCAATATTTCTACCATGGTAAACAGCTTGTATCCACCTAATGATAAAAGAATAGACGCTGCTTTTTCTATTTTTTATATGGGTATCAACTTAGGAGCATTTTTCTCTCCTTTAGTTTGCGGCACATTAGCAGAAAAATTTGATTACAGATGGGGCTTTTTAGCTGCATGCATTGGTATGTTAATAGGTCTGTTTCTTTTTATCTTTCTTAAAGATAAATATGTTATCACTTCAACAGGTGAACCAATTGGCGGAAAACCCACCAAAAAGTTAGACAAAGAAATTGAAAATAATCCTACCGCCAAACAAGAATTTGATATTAGAAGAGTAATTTTTTGGATAATAATATATGTAACCCTGTTATTTTTATTTTACTTTGTAGTACCTTTTTCTAAAAACAATTTTGTGAGTACTATCATATTCGGAACTTCTATTCCTGCAGCAGGATTTATTATTACAGACCCTACATTAACCAAAGCTGAAAAATCAAGAATTACAGTCATTTATATTATAGCGTTTTTCGTTATTTTCTTTTGGGCTGCATTTGAACAAGCTGGCGCTTCTCTTACTTTATTTGCAGACAGACAAACCGACAGAGTAATTTTTGGATGGGAAATGCCTGCCAGTTATTTTCAATCCGTAAACCCACTGGCCATTATCATTTTTGCTCCACTATTTGCCATGCTATGGACAAAACTTGGACAAAAAAATATGGAACCACCTTCACCGCTTAAACAATCTATTGGTTTATTCTTATTAAGCATTGGATATTTAATCATTGCATTTGGAGTAAAAGGAGTAACCGCCGAACAAAAAGTAAGTATGTTTTGGTTATTTTCCATGTATATCCTTCATACTTTAGGTGAATTATGTCTTTCACCTATTGGGCTATCTATGGTAGCCAAACTGGCCCCAGCCCGATTGGCATCTTTACTAATGGGTATATGGTTTATGAGTACTGCTATGGCGAATGACTTTGCAGGTATGCTCAGCAAATTATATCCTGTTCAAAACCCAGAAACAGGCATTATAGAAGCCACTCATTTTCTTGGATTTGAAATTTCAAGTGCTTATGAATTTTTTATGGTATTTGTTTTAATGTCTGGCTTAGCATCCATCATTTTGTTTTTTCTGAATAAAAAGTTGGTAAGCATGATGGAAGCAAGAGATTAAGTACTGTTTGCTTTTTTAGCTACCACAACAATTTTCCTGCTCTGTATTCGTTTTATTAGAGATAATTTTATTAGATTTGGCAGATATGAAAAAAATATTTTGGCTATTACTCATTGTTTTGGGACATATTTCTTATGCACAAAAATATTCAAATGAATTTTTAAACATAGGCGTAGGCGCCAGAGCACTTGGTATGGCCAATAGTATCATTGCAAGCACCGAAGATGTTACGGCAGGATATTGGAACCCCTCTGCATTACTACTACAAAAAAATAATATTGAGTTAGGATTAATGCATGCTGAATACTTTGCAGGTATTGCCAAATATGATTATTTAGGAGTGTCTAAAATAATTGACTCCAATAGTATAGCAGGCATCAGTATATTGCGCTTTGGTATTGATAACATTCCCAATACACTGGATTTAATTGACCCTAATGGTAATATTGACTATTCTCGGATAACAACTTTCAGTGCTACTGATTTAGCCGTACTGTTATCATATGCCCGTAAAGTTCCTTCTTTAAAAGGAGTTTTATTGGGAAGCAACTTTAAGATAATCAATAGAAAAATCGGACCTTTTGCTACGGCCTGGGGGTTTGGAATAGATGCTTCTGCTACCTATCATTACAAAGAGTGGCGGTTTGCTGCCATGGCAAAAGATATTACCGGTACTTTCAATGCATGGTCTTTTTCTTTTACTGATGATGAAAAAGCCACTTTACAAGCAACAGGAAATGATATCCCTTCCAATAGTTTAGAAATCACTAAACCCTCACTTATACTAGGTACCGCAAGAACTTTTACCTTTAAAAAAGATTTTTCTGTATTAGGAGAAATTAATCTTTTTAATACCTTTGATGGAAAAAGGAACACAGTCATTAAAACCAATCTTTGGAGTATGGAGCCAAGATTAGGTTTGGAATTAGGATACAAAAAAATGATTTTTTTCAGGGCAGGTATAGGTAATATTCAAAAACAATTAAATGCAGAAAGTACTTCATATATCACCTCATTTCAGATAAACATCGGCGCAGGTATTCATTACAAAATATTTACCATTGATTATGCAATGTCTGATATTGGAGATAATAGTATTGCTCTTTATTCCAACATCTTTTCTGTAAAGATAGACATTAATCCCAAAAAATGACAAGATGGAAATTAAATACACTGCTTGTATTTTTTCTCTTTTTCATATCTAAGTTAGTTGTTGCTCAAAATTATGGTAATGAATGGATCAATTCTTTACAAACTTATTGGAAATTCCCTATATACAAACAAGGTATTTACAGAATTGACTCGGCCACATTAGCTAATGCCGGTGTTCCCTTACAAAACATCCTTCCACAAAATCTGCAGATTTTTTTATATGGCGAAGAACAATACATTTATATAAAAGGAGAACAAGATGGAGTATTTAATAGTAGTGATTACCTTGAATTTTATGCCGAACTTAAACCCTATCTTTTAGATAGTTTACTATACACTAATATCACTGCTTTACCCAATCCCTACATAGGAGTTTGTTCTGCCGGACCAGGAAATACAGATACTGTTTATGCATTCATTACATATAATACTTCCACGAACAATAAAAGATTAGTGGTAGAAACCGATACTTCTTTCTCATCTTACATTCCTGAAAATTATGTATATACCGAACAAATTAGTGTTGTAAAAAACAATTACAATTACATACCTCAATATACGGCTGATGGA
>JAOABO010000082.1 GCA_026418315.1 Bacteroidia bacterium | reverse complement strand
ACTCAATAAACTACTGATTTTTTCGTTTTTACTGCTACTCCTCTTAATTTTGTTATATGATAAGAGAAAAAATTAAATGGGCAGATCCTTTAACACAAGCAATGATGCTATTAATTTTAGGATTAATTTTATTTTTTATCTTTAAAAAAATGACGGCCGCCTTTAGTATGTTTGCTTTGTCCGCAATCAGGGGATTTTATATGTTGAAACACGAAAAAGGACTCATCATTGAAAATGATTATCCCGGCATTTTTTATGTAAAGCCCGAAAATTCAGACGAGCCCATTAAAGTGACACCCCATACATCTTTACCTATTCCTGCCGATGGTATTAAAATCAAGGATAAAGTATTTAAGTTAAGAACAGGCACTAATGTAAAAATCACAAAAGAAGGACAAGTGATTACATACTCACCTATCAGTGCCCTTGTTAATGGTTATGTTCAATTGAAGGATTTTAATAAACAAGAAAGAGAAAGTTGGAAAAAACTATTTAAAATTTCTAATTAAAATAAATCAACCAATTTATCGTCTCTTAAACGTTCAAATAGATTCATTTACATTTATTTTTTCAGTTCAGCAGATGTTTTAGAAATATTAGCTGAATTTTTTTGATTACGTTCACAGTCGGCTAGTTGCTTTTCCAGCATTTGGATGTTTTCTTTTGGGTTGTAATAAGTTCTTCCATAAGTGCTAATTTGTCTTGTAGCTCTTTAATTTGCTCTTGTTATGGAGTTATTTTTTATCATATTCCCCTTGACGGTAATGAGCCATTCTATATTTAGTCGGGATGACTGGACTCGAACCAGCGACCCCCACGTCCCGAACGTGGTGCGCTACCAACTGCGCTACATCCCGAACTACTCAATTTCCAAAACTACAGGACAATGATCACTATGCATAACATCGCTCAAAATTACAGAATTCTTTAAATGCTTTTTCATTTCTTGGCTTACGATATGATAATCTATTCTCCATCCTAAATTTTTTGCACGGGCATTGGCTCTGTAACTCCACCATGTATATTGATGTGGCTGCTGATTAAATATCCTGAAAGCATCTACATATCCAGTTTCAATATATTTATCAAACCATGCTCTTTCTTCGGGTAAAAAGCCCGACATGTGTTCATGTTTTTCAGGGCTGTGAATATCAATCGGTTTATGGCAAATATTGTAATCTCCACTCAATATCATTTTCGGATATTGTTTTTTCAATTGATTTACATAATCTAAATAATAATCTAACCATTTCATTTTGAAGACCTGTCTTTCTTCTCCACTACTTCCGCTTGGATGATAAGCATTAATAAAAACAAAATCACCAAAATTCAACAAGATAAATCGTCCTTCATTATCGTATACGTCATTTTCACATCCATATTGAACATGTTGAGGTGGAAGTTTGGTAAATACCGCAACACCGCTGTATCCCGGCTTTTTGGCAGGAAACCAATAGGCCTGATAACCCAGCATTTCTATATCCATGGTTCCTATGTTTTCAGGAAATGTTTTGATTTCCTGTAATGCTATAATATCCGGGTTTTCATTTTTTATCCAAATATATAAACCCTTGGAAATAGCCGACCTTAAGCCATTTACATTGTAGGTAATGATTTTCATAAATGGCAATAATACACATTACAACATTGTCATCAAAACTTGTATCCCAAGCCAATTCCAAATGTACTCAATATCTGTAACCTTGGACCATTAATATCATTAGGATTATCGTATTTGCCATCTTTATTCCAATCTCTGATAATTTTAACATCATCATCATATAGCATTTGATTCATAATCGTGATGGTAAAAATTTTAGTCAGTTTGATGGTAATTAAACTATTAAAAACAACATCAATATTTTGCGGATTCTTTAAATAATTACTAAACAAGTCCAAATAAGCATCCCAACTGACCACTTTATTCAAATCTTTTTTCAATCTGAAAGTTAATCTACCTCCAAACTCTCCTCTTATCTTTTTCCCAGCTTTAACCAACATCCCTGTATTGGGATCGTATTCTGCTTTCTCTACTCCATAGGCCCCGGCATCTGCAAGATACTGGCGGCTTACAAAGGTCATTTTACCAGCTAATGGAGAAAGTGTCATAGAAAAATATTCAACGGATTTATAATCTATACCAATTGCCAATTGTAAATAGGCCGGCGAGAAAAAATCAGAAATAGCACGTCCGATGATTGAATCTCCTTTGTAATTGTATCCCGGAGCAAACTGTGTTCGGAAATCCAACATGGCAGAATAAAAGAAAAATTTATTCCATGCATCCAAATTATACTTGGAAATAAATAATAACTGATCAGCATTTTTTTTGAATAATTTATCCGAGCCGGTTCGCATTAAGCCATAGTTTCCATACCATTTATTTAACCATGTGTGTTTATTTTTTTTGTAAATTATCTGATAATCCAGTACACTATTGAATGCTACATTATCCTGTCCTCCACCCTGCCAATTGCTCAATGCTGTTTGACTAAAATTTATACCAACAAAACCTGATGATTTCCAGATTTTAGTTGTATCATTATCACTCAAGTTTTTAGAATACGCTGAAAACAATAATCCAATACCGATGATTGACAAAATTTTTTTCATAATCAATTTTTTGAGTAAAAATTAAATATACGATAATGTTTTTGTTTAGCTGATATATCTAATTTTTAGATTTCAATATATCTCTGATTTCTGTGAGAAGAATCTCTTCTTTTGTAGGAGGGGGAGGAGGAGGTGTTTCTGATGATTGTTTTTTATTGAATTTATTGATAGCTTTAATAACCAAAAATAAACTCCATGCAACTATTAAAAATGAAATACAATTAGATAAGAAATTTCCGTATTTAATAGCAGTTCCAGGTATAACCAAATCATGTAAGTTGCTCAAGTGAGCGGCTTTCAATGCAGGCGCTAAAACTGCCGGAGTAATTATATCCTCTACCAGCGAAGCCACTATTTTTCCAAAAGCACCTCCTATCACTACCCCAACGGCTAAGTCAATAACATTACCTTTTAATGCAAATTTTTTGAATTCCTGAATCATGCTCATAATAAATATTTAAATATTTCGTGGCAATAATAATATATATAATGAATACCTAAATTAACATGAACGGTAACTCTTCAAAACAAATCCTTCTACTTTTGAAAAACTTCCTTTACATTTGCCTTAAAATATGTAATCTGTATTTAACTTATGAAAATACAAACTTCCTCTCATATTCAACAAGCACTGCGAAAAGAATTAGAACAACGGATATTAGTGATAGATGGTGCCATGGGTACCATGATTCAAAAACACAAATTGTCAGAATCTGATTATCGTGGAAAACAGTTTCAAAATTGGCATAAAGAAATAAAAGGTAATAATGATATTTTGGTCATTACACAACCACAAATTATTCAATCTATCCATTTGCAGTATTTACAGGCCGGTGCAGATATTATTGAAACCAATACATTCAACGCTCAACGTATTTCGTTAGCCGATTATGACATGCAAGATTATGCTTATGAAATTAATTACAAAGCTGCACAATTAGCCCACAATGCTATTACACAATTTTACCTTGAAAACAATCTCACTTTTGAACAAACACCAAAGTTTGTAGCCGGTGCCATCGGCCCTACTAATCGAACACTCTCACTTTCTCCCGATGTTGCCCGCCCGGAATATCGTGCCATTACTTTTCAGGAATTAAGCAACGCTTACGCCGAACAAATTCGTGGATTAATAGATGGCGGAGCAGATATTTTATTGATAGAAACCATCTTTTGATACGCTTAATGCAAAAGCGGCTATTTATGCAGCACTGAACGTATTTGAAGAAAAACATGTGGAATTACCCATTATGATTTCAGGTACCATCACCGATGCCAGTGGCAGAACACTGTCAGGTCAAACAGTAGAAGCATTTCTCATTTCTGTATCTCATGCGCCTATCATCAGTATCGGATTAAACTGTGCATTAGGAGCAAAAGAAATGCGTCCGTACATTGAAGAATTAGCCAATAAATCTTCTTTTTATATCAGCGCTTATCCAAATGCCGGTTTGCCCAATCAATTTGGAGAATATGATGAAACACCCGAAACAATGTCTCATTACATCTGCGACTTTATTGAAAGCGGATTGGTAAATATTGTAGGCGGCTGTTGTGGTACTACCCCCGAACATATTGCTCACATTGCTAAACACGCCAAAGCCGGCAAGCCAAGAAAAATACAACCACAACCCCAATACTTACGTTTATCAGGATTAGAAGCCGTTGTATTGCGTCCCGATAGTAATTTTATGAACATTGGAGAGCGAACCAATGTAACCGGTTCAAAAAAATTTTTACGACTAATAAAAGAAGAAAATTATCCGGAAGCATTAAACATAGCAAGAGAACAGGTAGAAGGAGGAGCACAGGTCATTGACATTTGTATGGACGAGGCAATGATTGATGGTATCAAAACAATGACCACTTTTCTTAATTTCATTGCATCTGAACCCGACATTGCCCGCGTACCTATTATGATTGATTCCTCTAAATTTGATATTATAGAAGCTGCCTTGCAACACACTCAAGGTAAATGTATTGTTAATTCCATTTCTCTAAAAAGTGGCGAAGAAGAATTCATACGGCAAGCCAAAATCATCCGAAAATACGGAGCAGCAGTAATTGTTATGGCCTTTGATGAAAAAGGACAAGCCGATACATTAGAGCGTAGAATAGAAATTTGCAAAAGAGCATATACCATTTTAGTCAATCATCTGAACTTTCCGCCTGAAGATATTATTTTTGATCCCAATATTTTCCCTGTAGCCACAGGAATGGAAGAACATCGCCGTAATGCAATTGATTTTTTTGAAGCCACTAAATGGATAAAAGAAAATTTACCTTATGCTAAAGTAAGCGGCGGTGTAAGCAATGTGTCTTTTTCGTTCAGAGGAAACGATACAGTAAGAGAGGCCATCCATGCGGCATTTTTATATCATGGTATTCGATACGGAATGGATATGGGTATTGTAAATCCATCGCAAATAGTGGTGTATGAAACGATTGATAAGGAGCTTTTGCAATTAATTGAGGATGTGTTGTTTGACCGAAGCGATGATGCTGCCGAAAAACTTATTGCAAAAGCAGAAGAAATAAAAGAACAACAAAGCAAAGACCCCTCTGCTAAAATCAAAGGTAAAGAAAACGAATGGAGAAATTTACCCGTAGAAGAACGTTTGAAGCACGCTTTGATAAAAGGCATAGACGAATATATTGAAAAAGACACAGAAGAAGCACGAGTAAAATTAGGTGACCCTTTAAAAGTAATAGAAGGCCCTTTGATGGATGGGATGAACGTGGTAGGTGATTTGTTTGGAAGCGGTAAAATGTTTTTACCTCAAGTAGTGAAAAGTGCCCGTGTGATGAAGAAAGCCGTTGCTTATTTACAACCCTTTTTATTAGCTCAACAAACCAAAGGAGAAAAAAAGGGAAAAATATTATTAGCCACCGTAAAAGGTGATGTGCATGATATAGGAAAAAATATAGTAGGTGTAGTATTGGCATGTAATAACTACGACATTGTTGATTTGGGCGTTATGGTACCAGCCGAAAAAATTATAGAACGTGCCAAAGAAGAAAATGCAGATATCATTGGTTTAAGCGGATTGATTACACCTTCATTAGATGAAATGATTCATGTGGCTAAGGAAATGGAACGTTTAGGTTTAAACAAACCCTTGCTGATTGGTGGTGCTACTACTTCCAAGATTCACACTGCTTTAAAAATTGCTCCTCATTATTCTCATCCTGTAGTGCATGTTAATGATGCTTCTAAATCGGTACCTGTAGTTTCTTCATTATTGTCAAAAGAACAAAAGCATGAATTTATTAAAAAAATAAAATCCGAATATGAGCAATTGAGGAGCAATTTCAATAAAGAAAAAAATTTATCCATCTTCCTTCCTTTTGAAGAAGCAAGAAAAAATCATTATTCCATAAATTGGAATGCGTATGAAATTCCAATTCCTAAACATCAAGGTGTATTTACCCTTAAAAACATTGCATTAGAAACCATTGCTCAATACATTGATTGGACGCCCTTTTTTCATGCATGGGAAATGAAAGGTGTATATCCAAAAATTTTAGAAGACCCCGCAAAAAAAGAAGAAGCACAAAAACTTTTTAACGACGGGCAAAAGATGCTGAATGATATCATCAAAAAACAATGGTTAAGTGCTAATGCTGTATTTGGCATTTTTCCAGCCAGAAGAATCAATGTGGATGATATCGAAGTCAATCATTTAAATCAAAAATTGATATTACATACCTTAAGACAGCAAACTAAAAAGCCCGCAGGACAATTCAATATTGCCTTGTCAGATTTTATTCATCCTGACAAACAAGATTACATCGGTGCTTTTGCAGTAACTACTGGTATTGGGCAAGACGAGATAGTGAGCTATTATGAAAGTAAAAACGACACCTATCGTTCTATCATGGTAAAAGTGATTGCCGATCGTCTGGCAGAAGCATTAGCAGAATATTTACACTTACAGGTAAGAAAAAAATATTGGGCTTATGTTCCAGAAGAAAATTTTACAAACGAAGAATTAATACAAGAAAAGTACAGAGGTATTCGTCCTGCTCCTGGTTATCCGGCACAACCCGATCATACAGAAAAATTAATCATTTGGCAATTGTTGCAAACAGAAAAAAATGCCGGCATAACGCTCACAGAAAACATGGCGATGTATCCTACGGCATCGGTAAGTGGCTTGTATTTTGCACACCCGCAGGCACATTATTTTAGTGTTGGAAAAATTAATAAAGATCAGGTAGAAGATTATGCTAAAAGAAAAGGAATGAATGTAGAAGAGGCAGAAAGATGGTTAATGCCCATTCTTGGATATAAATAATTTGTAAGAGAAATTACATATCCATTCAAAAAATGTTTGACATATTTGCAGGCAAAAATTTTTATGAAGAATGAAAAAACAGTAAAAATTGTAGTGAGTATTTTATCCGTTGTAGTGTTATTAGTGGTTGTGATATTGAACAGAAAATTAATTACACCACCAACTAATATTCCGTCTATTATTTATACTTTACCATTGGTAAATGCTTTACTCAATTCAACATCTTTTGTATTGCTTCTCATTTCATTATGGGCAATTAAAAACAAAAAAGTAGAATTGCATAAAAAAATTAATCTCACGGCATTTGTACTGAGCGCATTGTTTTTGGTTTCTTATGTAGTAGCCCATTTCTTTTTACCAGAAACTGTTTTTGGAGATGTTAATCACAACGGTAGTTTGGAAAACGAAGAGCTAGCAGTCGTACAAAGCATTCGCCCAATATATTTGTTTATATTGATTTCTCATATTGTGCTGGCTGCCATTACTTTTCCATTAGTATTACTATCGTTTTACTATGGATTAGATAAAAAGTTTGCAGAGCATAAAAAATTGGTAAGATGGGCATATCCACTGTGGCTGTATGTATGTTTAACAGGGCCTGTTGTATATGTATTTTTAAAGCCATACTATGGTTTTTAAATTTTTACAAAGGATTTGTTTAATATCAATACTTGTTTTTTATTCTATTATATTATCACAAAGTTGTTCAAATCAGAAAAATTCAGAGAAAAGCATAGATTTTGAAGAAGTTGCACCAATTGTTCATAAAAAATGTGCAGTTTGTCATAAAACCGGCGAGGCCGCTCCGTTTAATTTGATTTCATATTCGGATATTAAACAACATGCCAATAAAGTTCGTTTTGCTATTCAAAGCAATTATATGCCTCCATGGCCTGCAGATACAAATTATACGAGGTTTGACAATGAAATTATTCTGACTGCTGGTGAAAAGGAAAAAATTTTAAATTGGATTGAAAATAATTGTCCTGCAAAAGATACATTGCTGTCTTATCAGGAAATGATTCGTTCGGTTAGTTCAAGAGAACCAGATTTAATTGTTCGGTTTCAGCAAGCTATTTATTTGAATGGAAACGGAATAGATCATTTTTTTGTTGTAAAAATGCCGTATCAGTTGGAAAAAGATACCTTTGTTCAATATGTAGAATTTGTACCATCTCAAAAAAAATTAGTTCATCATGTCAACGGACATTTGTTGAGATATGAGCCGCATAGAAAGTTTAATTATTATAAAGGTGTTGCCTATTTTGAGGAGCCGGTAGAAAATTATCTGGAGGTTTATAAGAAGATGGGACTAACATACGAGGATACAAAAGAAAATAATCCCAAAAAAATATTACCATCCCTTATCCCTAATACAGTATATTATTTACCCGGTTTTTTAACTCTCCGATAC
>JAOABO010000081.1 GCA_026418315.1 Bacteroidia bacterium | reverse complement strand
GGATAAAATTGTTTAAATTTTTCTTTTGGTTTAAGGTAGTACATTCTGCAGGGTTTTTCGCGTGGATGGCTTTTGTCAAAATCAATTTCAAAAAACTCTAACTCAGATTTTATATGAGATGTGGTTTTTAATATACATTTTAATTTATTCTGAACATCTTCAGTTGCTTTAATTTTTTGATTTTTTAATTCATTAATTTTTACTTCGCTTAAAGATATGCAGCTCCGATTACCAAACAACACATATACTAATAATAATCCAATTAAAAATCCGATCATGTATAATTTTAATCTTTCTTGAAAATTCATATATTTTGTGTAATTATAATAAATGGTTCTTGTTTTGTTAAGTTCAATGACACATAAGGGATTACTTCAGTAATAAAATTTTTCATAGAGGGTAAATGAAGAACGTTCAGAGCGTGTGAAATATTCCATATTCTGTCTTGCATGATATTGTTTGGAAAAAAGTTTTCATAAATATCACTCACCTGACGAGTGATGATGTCGTTTTTTTGTTTTACTGCTCTGTTTAATTTTTGTTCTATAAGGTCTATTGATTTTAATGCTTTTGCAAGTTCAGCATTTACAAATGGAATGAGTGTTGAATCAATCTTTTGAGTTTGTTCTGATAATTCAGAATAGATATTTTTTATTTTATCTTTTTGGTTATCAAAATGAATGGTGATTTTTTGTTGTTCAAGAATGTGATAAATGATTTGATGTGTATTGGTATTCAAAATATCTGAATATTGCACCTTTAGCTTTTTTATTTTTTGTTCAATGTTTTTTGGAGAGATAAAAACGATGGGTCTTTGTAAAATAATAGGATATAAAATGTTTTCTGAATCAAAGGCAGATTTAAGTAATAACCAGTAAGACACCTCTGCAGATCCTCCAATGTAGGCAATATTCGGAAGTATTTTTTGTTGATATAAAGGTCGTAATAATACATTGGGGCTAAAATTTTCAGGATATTGATTCAAAAGAGATTTTAATTCTTGATATGACAATGTTTTGTTACTGGTTTTTAGTTTTAGCTGATTTGAATCTTTTATAATTAATTCTCTTTTGTTTTCATGAATATAAAAAGTATTGATTTCCCTTGGTTTTGCCTTAATATGATAATTATTTTCCTGAAGTTGTTTTATAGTGGTTTGTACAAGGTGAAAGATGTTGTTTTCAAAAACATCTTTCAGGATAAGGTCAGAGAACAATGTTTTTAGTTTTTTATGATAAGGGTCTATAATGACAATGCCTTTTTCTCCAAACAGGTGGTTGATAATATATCTTGTTGCGGTGCTGAGAGAGGAATGATTAGTATATGCTTCATAAAATATTTTGATATCTTCTTCTGAAAAAACTTTGTCTTTTTTTATTTCTTCCAGCAGGGGCTGAATGCTTTGTGTATTCAGTATCCCCACGGGTGTTTCATTTGAATGAAGAGCCCATTCGTATTTTTTATTTTTAAAGTAGAAGTGATTAATTTCCTGAAAGTCGTGGTCTTCTGAAGCCATCCAGAATACAGGAATAAAATGAAAATTTGGAAATAATTTTTTTAGCTGTTCAGAAAGAGTTAGAATACTGGATATTTTATAGATAAAAAATAAAGGCCCTGTAAACAAACATAATTGGTGTCCGGTAATAATAGTATAAGCGTTGTTTTTATTTAATAGTTGTATATTATGAATAGTTTGTTGTGTGGAATTATGAACTGACTGGGCTTGTTCTATCAATACTTCTACTAATGTTTGACGATCATATTGTTTTGAGGCAATATCGGCAATTATTTTTTCAAAACCATCTTTGTTGGGATAGTATGAATATAATGGTTGAACAGGAGGTTCTTGATTAAAATAATCAATTAGTAATTTATCAAACCATTTTGTTGATTGTAAAAATGAATGAGCAGTAAAAGACATGATTAAAGTTTTTCTCCAAACGCAAGGTCACCTGCATCTCCTAATCCAGGAACAATATAGGCAGTAGAAGTCAGTTCGTCATCAATATCACCGCACCATAAGGTGTAGTTGACATCAGGGATGTTTTTTTTCAGATAGTCAACACCTTGTTTGCTGGCAATAGCACACACAATGTGTGTATGTTTAGGTTTACCTCTTTGCAATAATGCTTTGAACGTTAATGCCATGGAAGAACCAGTGGCCAGCATGGGGTCGCACAAAATAAGAATTTTATTTTCCAATGATGGACATGATATGTATTCTAATGCAATGTCAAAAGAATGATCTTTATGATGTTTACGATATGCACTGATAAAGGCATTTTCTGCTTTATCAAATACTTCCAAAATGCCCATGTGTAGTGGCAATCCGGCTCTTAAAATAGTAGCAATAACCGGTTGTTGCAATAGTACCCGAGAGTTGGCTATGCCTAAAGGGGTGGTTACAGGAACGTCTTTATATTCAAGTTGTTTTGATATTTCAAAAGCTATCATCTGGCCAATTCGTTCCATATTTTTTCTAAATCTCCAACTGTCTTTTTGTATTTCAATATCTCTGATTTCGCTGATGTATTGGTTGATAATAGAATGGTGGTGTGATAAATTATATATCATAACAAGGATTATTTAGTGAAATGAATAGGATGAAATATTTCTGATTTGTAAGAGGATTTATCAAAAACTTCTATGATGGCAGTGTAAGGTTTAAATTCAGGATGTTCGGCAGTTAGTTTATACTTTCCTGGAGGCAGAATAATAACATATTTACCAGTGTGGGGGTTGGGTAAATAATTACCAATTAATTCACCAGTGTTCAATTGTGTAACTTGTATGCTTACATCGCTGAAATTTTTTAGTTCAGAAGAACCAGTAATATTCCCTGTAATTAAGGTAAATTCGGGCTCTTCATCGTTAAACACAATACGATAAATGTCATAATCACCAAAGCCATCTCCTCTGAGGCTGGCCATGTATCCATATCTTCCTGTTTTTGATATTCTAAAGTTCATGTCATCATAAGACGTGTTAATGGGATAACCGATATTTTTAGGGTTTTCAAATTTGTTGGTTTCGGTATTCCAAGATGCTTTGAAAATATCATATCCGCCCATACTGCCGTGTCCTTTGGAACTGAAAAAGAGAAATTTTTCATCAGGCGATAAGTTGGGGAAATCTTCGTCAAATTCGGTGTTGATAGCGGGCCCTAAATTTTCAGGTTCAGCCCATTGACCGTTTGGAAGTTTTCTGCACACATATAAATCTGTTCCGCCATAACCGCCTTTTCTATTGCTTGCAAAATATATTTGATTACCATCATTATTTATGGATGCCGCTATTACATCGCCACTACTATTGATAGACGCAGGTAATGGCTCTAATTTCTTAAATACGCCCAACTCATTCATTTGGCTGAAAAATAACTTTCCATTTTTATGAATGATTAAAATTCTTCCATTCGAGCTCATTCCTACTATTTCTTCGTCGCTGTTTCCTTTGCTGATAGGTTCTCCGATAATGGAAGATTCAGTGTAAGCACCATCTATTACCTTTGATATCATAATAGAATTTTTGTATTGTCCATTAGCCAGTTTTTCAGCTTTATTAGAAACAGGGCGGTTGGAGTTAAATACGAGGTAATTTTCTCTTTCATCAACAAAAGGATAAAAATCAGCATATTCACTATTGACGTTTTTTCCAAGATTTTGAAAAGTAACATTAACAGGAAATTTTACAAGTTCGCGAGCATTAAAGCAATGTTGTATTTCAAGGTCTACTATTTTCAGGTTTTCAGGGTTTCCTTTACCGTTGCTTTTGAATTTCTGAAAATATTCAATAGCATCTGAAAATCTGTTAGCATACTGATATGCTCTGCCAAGTAAAAATTCTGTATTGGGATTGTGATTGTCAGTTTTGACAATATTTTCAAGATATGGTATGGCTTTGACCTTATTAATATTTGAGTTGAGATAACATACAGCAATATTATATTGATATTCGGTATTTTTAGGATTTATCTGATATAATTGCAACCAGTCATCTAATGCTTCTTCAAAATTTTCATTCAGCATTTTATTTTTGGCTTCTTCAGTAACTTTCTTTTGGTCTATATTTTGAGCGTACGTAAGTTTTCCCAAGAATATGCTGAAGAAAAAAACGAATAGACACTTTTTCATACAATTTTTCTGCAAAAATAATTAAAAATAAAGGATGAAAGCACATTTACCATTCTTGCGAAGAAATATATACCGTGCCTTTGAAAATGGCTACCGTTCTTTTATCGGGCATAGAATAAATTTTTATGAGATAAACAGCAATTTTATTAGATCGGTGTAATTCTTCTGTTTCTGCTCGTATCACATCTCCTTCTTTTATGGACTCTGTGTGAGATATAGATGTTTCTACTGATACAGCTTTATATCCATAGCTATTGGAAGCAAAGGCCAAGGCACTGTCGGCAAGAGAATAAGTAATGCCGCCATGGGCAATATAAAAACCATTCAGCATTTCTTTTCTGACCTGCATTTGTAATTTACAATATCCTTTTCTTATTTCTAATACCTGTATGCCCAGCCATTGGCTGAAAGCATCGTTTTTCATCATTAATAGGTTGACTATTTCTTCTGGAGATTTCATACTTCTATTGATGCTACAAATTTAATAGAAAAAACCTTTGGCTGTTCAATAAAAATTAAGTTTTACTTGCATATTCAGATAATTCAAGTTATTTTTACCAACACGGAAAAAATGGAACCAGTACAAAAAAAATACATCTATAATGGTGAAGTTATTACTGCATCTCAACTCGTGTCCATTGCTTTTTCCAATCGTGCTTTTAAGTTTGGTGATTCGCTTTTTGAAACTATCCGATATTCTAACAGGAATATATTGTTTTTATCAGAACATGTTTTGCGATTAAAACTCAGTATGCCGTTTTTGAAAATGAAAATACCTTCTTTTTTTTCTTTTGAATATTTTCTTAATAAAATTTCTGATTTGCTATATGCTAATGATTTACAAGATAAGAGTGCCCGAATTCGTTTGACAGTGTTTAGAAAAGGCAGTGGGCAGTATTACCCTGAAAGCAATGAAGTAGATTACCTTATGGAAGCAGAAGAATTGCCTAATAAATTGTACCTTATGCCATCACAGGGTTTGGCAATTGATGTTTTTCAGGATGTGGTAAAGCCCATTAATCGTCTTGCCAACCTCAAAACGGGTAATGCACTCATCTATATACTTGCCGCTATTAACAAGGACACTTTAAAGTTAGATGATTGTTTGATATTAAATGAAAAACACAATATTTGCGAAGCAACGTCTTCCAATATATTTGCGGTGAAAAACAATATGCTTTTAACTCCTCCGCTTTCAGAAGGATGTGTGAGTGGTATAATGAGAAAACAAATACAAAAATTAGCAGAAAACAGAAAAATGCTGGTTATTGAAAAGCCATTTAATCCACATGTTTTATTGGATTCTGATGAGGTATTTATTACTAATACTATTCAAGGCATACAATGGATTAGACAGTTTCAATCAAGAATTTATGAGAAAAAAATGTTTACACAAATGTTCATTGAACTATTTAATGAAATGATTTTGAAATAACAAAAAACAGTTGGTAAAAGCATTTAATGATTAATTATGAATAAAACAGAACTGATATCCAGTATTAAAAAAAACAAATCTTTTTTGTGTATAGGGTTAGACCCCGATGTGGAGAAAATACCTAAACACTTATTAGATGAACCCGATCCTATTTTTGAATTTAATACTGCAATCATTGATGCCACGCATACATATTGTGTGGCCTATAAGCCCAACTTTGCATTTTATGAAATGTATGGTTCAGAAGGAATTAAAAGTTTAGAAAAAACTATTCGCTACATTAAAATCAATTATCCAGATAAGTTCATTATTGCAGATGCTAAAAGAGGTGATATTGGAAATACATCAGAAAAATACGCCAAGTCCGTATTTGAAAAATTGGAATGTGATGCTATTACCTTGTCTCCATACATGGGTAAGGATTCTATTACTCCATTTTTAAAGTATCCTGAAAAATGGGCTATTATTCTTGCAATAACCAGTAATGAAGGGTCATCAGATTTTCAAATGATAGAGTGCAAGAATGGCAAGCCCTTATTCATTACGGTTATTGAAAAATCTTTAAAATGGGGAACCGATAACAACATGATGTTCGTAGTTGGAGCCACCCATCAAAAAGATCTGATAAGCGAAATCAGAAAGTTAATACCCAATCATTTTTTACTGATTCCCGGAATAGGAGCACAGGGCGGGCAATTGGAAGAGATTGCTCAAACTGCAATTAGCAAAGATATAGGTATAATTGTGAACGTATCAAGAGATATAATATATGCAGGTTCAGATGTGAATTTTGCAGTGGCGGCTCAAATACAGGCACAGGCCTACCAAAAAAACATGGAGAAAATATTAAAAGATTATGAGTTAATATGAACATAGGTATTGTTTGTTACCCCACATTTGGAGGCAGTGGGGCAGTTGCAACAGAGTTAGGAAAAGCATTGGCAGAACAAGGACATAGGGTACATTTTATATCGTATAATTTGCCATTTAAATTGAATCATTTCAATGAAAATATCATTTATCATGAAGTAGAATGGTATGAATATCCTTTATTTGAATATCAACCTTATGAATCTGCACTTACCAGTAAAATAGTAGATGTGGCGTTGTACGAAACATTAGATTTATTACATGTTCATTATGCTATTCCTCACGCTTCTGCCGCTTATATGGCTAAACAAATTCTTTTGTCAAAAAAAATAAAACTACCATACATTACTACATTGCACGGAACAGATATAACATTGGTTGGTAAAGACCCTTCATTTGAACCCGTTATAAGATTTTCATTAAATAATAGCGATGCTATTACATCGGTGTCAAAAACATTAAAAAAAGAAACTTTAAACATATTCAAAATTGATAACAATATTGAAGTTATACATAATTTTATTGATTTTGAAAAAATACAACAGATTAGAAAAGAAGCCCGTTGCTGTATTTCCAATAAATCTAAAAATGAAAAAATTTTGATGCACATATCTAATTTCCGAAGAGTAAAAAGAATAGATGATGTGGTAAAAATTTTTGCCTTAGTTAGAAAGAAAATCAAATCTAAATTGGTACTGATTGGAGATGGCCCTGAAAAGCCACATATAGAAAGGTTAGTCAGAGCATTAAAACTACAAAATGATGTCATATTTACCGGTAGAATTGTAGAACCCATAGAAATTCTTTCTTCTGCCGATTTATTTTTACTTCCATCTGAAACTGAAAGTTTTGGATTAGCAGCATTAGAGGCCATGGCGGTTGGAGTACCCGTTATCAGCACTAATGCAGGAGGAATTACAGAAGTGAATATTCATGATAAGACCGGGTATGTTTGTAATGTTGGAGACATCAAGAACATGGCTAAATTATCTATTGACTTGCTATCTGATGAAAAGAAACTTATGCAGTTCAAGCAAAATGCATTAATTCAGGCAAAAAAATTTGATGTAAAAAATATTCTTCCTAAATACCTTACATTGTACAAAAAACTTATAGATAATAGTAAACTTTGAAAAACATTATCTTGTAAAAAGTATTTCTTATTTTTTATTTATCAGATTGTCTGCAGAAGTTTTTAAAACTTCTGGATGTTCAGACCAATATCTGATAATACTGTCTTTTTTACTACTACTTAAATTATCGTCATAATGAATGCAAGTAATAGTGTCATGATATTTTTTTTCAGAAGAATATTTTTGGTGCAAAACCTCTGTTTCTACCCATTTTTCCAAAAGTGTTTCATTGAACGCAGGATGATTTATTTCACTTTTTTGCCTGCAAGAGAGTAATAGAAATATATGTACTACAACAATTATTTTATACCACCCAGTTCGCATATTATTTCATATTCCTTTTCTGTAACCATACTTACAGATAATCTCTGTTGTTTGATAAATTGCATGTTTTTGAGTACGGAATGTGTTTTTATTTCCTGAAGCGTAATGGGCTTTTTCAAATTTTTGTAAGGTTTTATATCTACACACACCCATTTTCCGGTTTTATCTGTAGGGTCTGGATAATGTTCTTTGATAACTTCTGCAATACCTACGATAGCAAGTCCTTCATTACTATGATAAAACAGGCATTTATCGCCCTTTCTCATAGACATCAGATTTTTTCTTGCCTGATAATTTCTTACTCCGTCCCAAAATGTGCTACCGTCTTTTAATAATTGATCCCAACTATACTTATATGGTTCTGATTTAAGTAACCAATATTGAGACATAAATTTTTTGCTGAAATGTACAGAATAATTTTAAGCATATTTGCGGGAAAATTATCTATATGAAAAACCATGAAATTGATTTTAA
>JAOABO010000080.1:2497-8401 GCA_026418315.1 Bacteroidia bacterium | reverse complement strand
TAAAGAATACTTCTTGCTGCAAATATAAGTAATATATTTTGAATTAACAAAATTCAATTTGAAATTATAAGCTCCAGTAATTTAATTTTTTTATTTTATCTTTATAGATGCCTTTTACATCTACTAATAACCCTTTGGGCTTTAGTAATTGTTCAAAATCTTTTTCTTTGAAGGTTAAGTATTCTTTATGGTTCACTGCTACTATAATGGCATCGTAAGCTTTGTTTTTTGGCTTTTTAATCAGTGTTAATCCATACTCATGTTTTATTTCATCTGGGGACGCATGCGGGTCTATAATATCAACCTTTACAGAATAAGACATGAGTTCTTTTACAATATCGGCTACTTTGCTGTTTCGTATATCTGACACATTTTCTTTAAATGTGAATCCCATGATCAACACCTTGGAATTTCTGGGATTTTTTCCAGACGCAATAATTTTCTTTACTGTATTTTTTGCTACATAAAATCCCATGCTGTCATTCACATATCTTCCGCTATTAATAATTCGTGCATGATAACCCAGTGCTTCTGCTTTATAGGTAAGATAATATGGGTCTACTCCAATGCAATGTCCGCCTACCAATCCTGGATAAAATTTCAGAAAGTTCCATTTAGTGCCTGCTGCTTCTAATACATCATAGGTATTTATTCCCATTCTTGAAAATATAATAGATAATTCATTCATTAAGGCGATGTTGACATCTCTTTGAGTATTTTCAATAATTTTAGCGGCTTCTGCTACCTTAATAGATTTAGCTTTGAAAACACCGGGTTCTACAATAATTTCATATACTTTTGAAATTTCTTCTAAACTCTCTTTATCGCAGCCCGATACGACTTTGATAATTTTTGTAATAGTATGCTCTTTATCTCCGGGATTAATTCTTTCGGGGGAATATCCAACCTTAAAGTCCTTACAAAATTTTAAACCTGACTCTCTTTCTAATATTGGAACACAATCTTCTTCTGTACAACCAGGGTAAACAGTAGATTCAAATACCACATAATCTCCTTTTTTAATTGATTTTCCAACCGTATGACAAGCAGAAAGCAATGGTTTAAGATCTGGTAAATTGTGCTCATCTATAGGTGTAGGGACCGCTACAATATAAAAATTGGCTTTCTTTAAATCGTGAGGATTAGAAGTAAATTCAATATCAGAATTCATAAACTCTTCGGGGGGTAGTTCATTGCTGGGGTCTATTCTTTTCTTCATCATTTTTATCCGCTCTTCATTAATATCAAAACCAATTACTTTTACTTTTTTGGCAAATGCCAGTGCAATTGGAAGACCTACATATCCCAATCCGATTACTGCAACGCTTTTTTTCTTATTAATAATATCTTTTGCAATGCTCATATTTTTGTTTTAATTCGTTTTCAAACTTTTAATTGACTTTTGGTAAAAGGATGTACTTGTTTTATTAATTGCGGAGGCCTGTTTTCGTAGATTCTTTCAATGATATTGACGACTTTTAAACCTTCTAATGCATTAGTAGTAGCGGTGTGCTTACCTGATAATGTTTCTACAACATTTTCAATAACATAATGATGGTTATTAGCAGACCCTTTGTAAGCACCATAATCATTAGCAGGATTGGTGGGAGGTAACTCAGGCATAGAATAATTTTCAATATGACAATATTCTACTTTATCCATGTACTGTCCTCCTACTTTTACAGAACCTTTGCTACCAATTACAGTAATAGATGATTCTAAGTTTTTATTCCATACTGCAGTTGAATAATTAATACATCCTATACCGCCATTTACAAACTCAAATTGTACCAGTCCACTATCTTCAAAATCGGTAAGGTGTTTATGATTAAAGTCCGCAAAGGTGGCCTGAATATTTTTTATATCACCAAAAATCCAGTATAATAAATCTACCCAATGAGAAAATTGTGTAAATAATGTTCCTCCATCTAATGCTAAGGAGCCCTTCCAGTTTTTTCCTGAATAATATCTTTCGTCTCTGTTCCAGTAACAGTTTAATTGTACCATAAATACCTCTCCAATAATTTTCTGATCTATAATGTCTTTTAACCATACAGATGGTGGAGAGTACCGATTTTGCATAACGCAAAATACCTGTTTATGATACTTTAAGGCAGTGAAAATAATTTTTTCTGCATCTGAGGTGGTAAGAGCCAAAGGTTTTTCAACTACTACATGCTTTTTTTGAGACAGACAATCAATGGCTTGTTGTGCATGAAGTCCATTTGGAGTACAAATATTAACCACATCAATTTCAGGATGATTTTGTAACATGTCTTGGTAATCTTGATAGAACGGTTCTTTGATATCTTGCAAACCTAAAAAGGATTTTTCCTGAATATCACAAACAGCTACTAAATTACAATGCTCATTTCTTCTAATCATTTCGGCATGTCTTTTACCAATATGCCCCTGTCCAATGACTGCAAAATTTATTTTTTTATTCATACTTCTTCACTTAATTACTCTATATTACTCTATTCTTATAACCTTATTGTCTTTCAACAAGTATTTTTGATTGCTTTCAGGGCAAACTGCAATTCCTTCTGAATTAAACTGCAGGCGATGTCCATATTCGCTCATCCATCCTATTTGCCGTGCAGGGTTTCCTACTACCAAAGCATAATCAGGAACTTCTTTTGTAACTACAGCGCCTGCCCCTATAAAAGCATATTTTCCAATATTATGTCCACAAACAATAGTAGCATTGGCACCAATAGTGGCTCCTTTTTTGACAATAGTTTGTTTATATTGATCTCTACGTGCTACAGCACTTCTTGGATTAACAACATTTGTAAAAACCATAGAAGGGCCTAAAAAAACATCATCTTCACAAATAACTCCAGTATAAATAGATACATTATTTTGCACCTTAACATTGTTACCCAATATTACCTTAGGCGAAACAACTACATTTTGTCCGATATTACAATTCTCGCCTATAATACAATCAGGCATAATATGTGAAAAATGCCATATTTTAGTACCTTTACCTATTTTACTTCCCTCATCAATTACAGCAGTGGGGTGAGCAAAATATTCCGTTTTTACTTCAGCCATATTCTTAAATGACTGGCAAAAATACATTTTTTTTTATATTGATATTTTTATACTTACTTTTTCTTTATTAGAATATTTACATTAGCGGCATATTTTTATTTTGGTATGAAAATACTCAACTCTGAACAAATTAGAGATGTTGATAAATGTTCTATTCAATTGCAAAAAATTCGTTCGTGGGATTTGATGGAAAGAGCAGCCAGTGTTTTTACGCAAAAAATTATTTTATATTTAAACAAGAAAAATACAATACATGTTTTTTGTGGTAAAGGAAATAATGGTGGAGATGGTTTGGCAATTGCAAGAATGCTTGCAGAAAAATCTTTTAATGTAAAAATTATTATAATCGAACATACTTCAAAAGCATCTGAAGATTTTTTAATGAATCTTGAAAAGATAAAGTCAACGGGTATATACTTCAGGCAAATTTCTAAAAAAGAAGAGTTAGATAGTTTAATTATTAATAATAACGATGTATGTATAGATGCCATATTAGGCAGCGGCATCAACAAACCAACAGAAGGAATTATTAAAGAAACCATTGATTTTATTAATACACACTATTCAAACGTTTATAGTGTAGATGTACCTTCGGGCTTGTTTTTAGATGAAATCAATCTTCCTGAAAACAGTATAGTAACCGCACAACATACATTTACTTTTCAATTACCTAAATTGAGTTTTTTCTTTCCTGAAAACGCCCATTATGTTGGCAATTGGGAAATATTAGATATTGGCTTATCTCCCGAATGCATAGAAAAGCATACTACCCATTACTACACTATTGATTCAAATCTTATCAAGAAAATTTACCTCAAAAGGAAAGATATTAGCACTAAATGGGATTATGGTCATGCCTTAATAATCGCTGGCAGTTATACTATGAGGGGTGCAGCTATATTGAATACCGGCGCAGCACTTAAAAGCGGGTGCGGAATGGTTAGCTTACATAGTATTGAAAGAGTAACATCAGAGGTTATACAAAAATACCCCGAATGTATTTTAAGTATAGATGAAGGAGTAAACTTTTGCAAAACTCTCCCTGATTTGAAAAAATACAATGCCATTGGTTTTGGTTCTGGAATTGGTGTAAATGAAGATACATATCATTTGTTAGAACAACTTCTAAAACACCTAAATGATAAAAGATTAGTCATTGATGCTGATGGTATCAATCTTATTGCAAATCACCAAGAGTGTATTGAATTACTGAAAAACAAAAACATCATATTAACTCCACATATTAAAGAATTTGATAGATTATTTGGAAACTCAAAACATCATTTGGAAAGAATAAAAAAATCTATAGAAATTGCAAAGCAACTTGGAATAGTAATAGTTTTAAAGTCTGCTTATACCAGCATTATTCTACCTTCAGAAAAAGTATTCATTAATACCCTGACAAACAGTGGAATGGCCAAAGGCGGCAGTGGTGATGTTCTAACCGGTATTATTGCCTCCTTGTGCGCACGGGGATATTCAATAGAAAATGCTGCTATACTAGGTGTATATCTACACGGACTGGCCGGAAAATTTGCATCAGAAAACACACACCCGGAATGTATGCTACCTTCAGATATCATCTCTCATTTATCCAAAGCTTTTTATTACATAACCAACAACTAATAAATAAATGCTACACAAACACATTAAATTAATTACAACATTATTATTTTTCTTGATATACACCTATTCTTTATTTTCTCAATCTCTTTCAAAATTAATGGAAAGTATTAAAAATTACGATTATTATCATACAAAGAAATATGCTTACAAAATGCTGAAACACAAAAAGAAAACATCAGCAGCCGCTTATGCTTTGTCTTATGTTTTTTACCAAAAATATCAACCCTTTCATCATATAGATAGTGCTGATAAGTTTATTCATCTTGCCATATTGAATTATCCTCATAAGCCATTTGTATCCAAGTACGGCAAAATAGATAGCAATGCTATTTATTCCTTATACGATAGCATTGTTGTTGAACAATTTAGAAAAATCAATTCAACCACATTCCCAAAAGTTTATGATTTGTTTATTAGTCATCACCCGTTTATGAGCAAGCAAACCAAAGAGATGATTAAAATACATCAATACCAAAAAATCACAGAATATGTTCAAAAAGTTAATAAAAGTGATACTACATTTCAATATCTCATACANTATCCGGAAAACCCCCATATAGCCCAATTGCATAATATTTTTGATAATCAAATATACAATGAATTAACTGCACATCAAACGGCAGCAGAATATATTTTATTTTTAAGAAACTATCCAAAAAATATCAATAGAGAAAAAGCACTACAGGCACTGTTGGATATATACATTAAAGAAAAAAACACCGCAGGATTGAAAAGCTTTGCACAAGAATTTGTGAATGACAAATTTTATTCTGCGCAGGCCTGGAAGTGGCTATTTACTTATTCTGTAAAAAAATTCAATAACGAAGAATTAGAAAAATTCATACAAGAACATCCTGATTTCCCATTTAAAACAGAAATACTAGAAGAAATGGAAATGAACACAAAAATACTTTTACCATTTGCTGATACTTTAGGAAATATTGGATTCATTGATACTTCCGGCAAATTTGTTATTCCGCCCATTTATGATGCAGTAACCCCTTTCAGAGAAAATATATCTGTTGTATTTAAAAACGACTCTGCTTTTTTTATTAATAAATATCATCAAAAAGTTGTTTCAAAATCATTTAAAGATGCCTATCCTTTTTACAATGGTTATGCTCCCGTTTATGATAATCAGGAGTGGTTTTTTATCAATCGGTTAGGAGTAAAACAATCTGAAAGTTTTGAATGGATAAGTGAAATTTCTTACGATAA
>JAOABO010000080.1:0-2398 GCA_026418315.1 Bacteroidia bacterium | reverse complement strand
CGACTATAAAGGACAAATTATACTACCCCCTGTATTTGAAAAATTAGGTGATTTTGAAAACCACAGAGCATATTATGTAGAAAATAATTTATATGGTATTGTTTGGGATAATTCAAAAAAATATCCCGCCAAATATCAATGGATTTCAACATTTTATGGGAACATAGCTATTGTAAAACAAAATAACCTTTACGGACTTATTAACGACAATAACGAAATCGTCTTAAATGCTGAATACGACCTTATTTTTCATTGTAATGAAGATATTTACATGGTTATTAAAAATAAAAAATATGGCTTTTTTAATTCCAAAAAACTATGCTTTGAATACTTTATACAATATGATTATATTAAAAATACAGACCCAAAAACTTATTACCATGAAAATTACTTCAAACTCATGCTTCAAAACAAGGCATTTCTTGGTAATTCAAATGGCATGGCTGTAAATAAAAAACCATTTCAAGATATTATATTAAGTAAAGATTTTATTTTTATTAAAAACAACAATCAATGGAAAATTTTATATGCTAATAATAACCTATCAACCTACAACTTTAATTACTTTAGTATATGTAATAATCAAACCATCATTGCACAAGTATCCGACCATTTTGTGATTATTGACAAAGCAGCCAATATTAAATACAAAACCAAAAACAAACTAAGTTATATTTATAAAAATTACTACTTTGAACAAATAGACGATGAAAAAGGAATCATAATTGACACAACAGGAAAATTAATTTATTCGGATGTAGAAAATTACAAAGTATTTGAAAAGTATTTGATTGTTACCAAACCTGATAAAACTGTAAAAGTAATAGAATAAATTGTTGCTTAAAATTTCATTTACTCTTTTATGCGTAAACTTGATTTAAATCATATTTTTCACTGACAAAAAAATCCTTATTTTTGCAAAAAAAGAAATAGAATATGGAAACAAAAGTAAAGACCTCTGCTAACACTGAAAAAACAGCCGATTGGCTTCCGATCAATGGAACCGATTATGTGGAATTTTATGTTGGTAACGCAAAACAAGCAGCATATTATTACCAAACTGCTTTTGGGTTTCAACCTCTTGCATACAGTGGACTTGAAACAGGAAACAGACAAAGCGCTTCTTATGTTTTACAACAAGGAAAAGTGAGATTCATCCTTACCACACCCTTAAATTCAAAAAACCCCATTAATCAACATATTACTAAGCACGGAGATGGTGTAAAAGTAATCGCCTTATGGGTAGACGATGCCACCAAAGCCTTTGAAGAAACAACAAAAAGAGGTGCCAAATCCTATCTTCAACCAACAAAATACGAAGATAAAGACGGTTATGTTATTCAAAGCGGAATACACATATACGGTGATACTGTACATATTTTTACAGAAAGAAAAAATTATAATGGAATATTTTTACCCGGTTATCAGGCATGGAACCCCAGTTACAAACCAACTCCGGTTGGATTTAAATACATTGACCACATGGTAGGAAATGTGAGCTGGAACGAAATGAATATATGGGCAAAATTCTATGAAGATGTAATGGGCTTCTATAACCTTTTAACCTTTGATGATAAGGATATATCTACCGAATATTCAGCTCTTATGAGTAAGGTAATGTCTAATGGCAACGGTTATATAAAATTCCCAATTAACGAACCTGCAAAAGGTAAAAAGAAATCACAAATAGAAGAATACATTGAATTTTATGAAGGACAAGGTGTGCAACATATTGCTCTTGCAACTGATAACATCATAGAAACCGTAACGGAAATGAGAAAAAGAGGCGTAGAGTTCCTTGATACACCAGACGCATATTACGATACTTTATTGGATAGGGTTGGAAAAATTGATGAGGACATAGAAACATTAAAAAAATTAAGAATTTTAGTTGACAGAGACGATGAAGGTTATTTGTTGCAAATATTTACCAAGCCGGTAGAAGACCGACCAACTTTATTTTACGAAATCATACAAAGAAAAGGTGCCAAATCCTTTGGAAAAGGAAATTTCAAAGCACTCTTTGAAAGTATAGAAAGAGAACAAGCCAAAAGGGGTAACCTATAATTGAGAAATTCTCTATTATTGAAAAAGCCCACAAGTGTGGGCTTTTTTACTTTAAAGTATATACCACAATAATACTATCCACTAATGTACCACCATCACTTTTTCATTTATTACCTTCCCCTTATCTGTCAATACTCTTATAAAATAAATACCATCAGAAAAATCAGAACAATTAATTGTATTATTATTTACATTGTTTATCGTCTTTTGCAAACTTCCCGTTATATCAAAAAATTCTATAGACCTTATAGATTCATTTGCACTAATTTCTATGTTTAAATCTTTACTGACAGGATTAGGATAAATTTTCAAAGTATTGTTAGTAAGCTCA
>JAOABO010000007.1:19167-28912 GCA_026418315.1 Bacteroidia bacterium | reverse complement strand
GCAAGCGTTAATAATAAACACGCTCACAATAAGTGTTGATAAATATAAAATTGTAGTTTTTTTCATTTTTTATTTTTTGCTTGCAAGTTAAATAAATTTATTCTTAATATGCAAGTTTTTCTTTCAATTGTTATTTGACTTAAAAAATCTTTTTTAATATGTGGATAATAACACTTAAAGCTAAACTAATAATAAGCATGGAAACCAGGGGGAAATAAAATTTAAAGTTATCTTTTTCAATTTTTATGTCTCCCGGAAGGTTACCAAACCATGATAGGCCTTTTATTTGAAATTTTTCCATTAAATACAATATAATTCCTGCTAACAAAATAATAATCCCTGCAGTAATTAAAAATCTGGCCATACTATTTATTTATGTGTAATAGTCATCACAAAAAATAACATTAAACATATAAGGAACGCCCATAGCCAATTTATCCATTCATTGTAGCTTCTGGATTGATAACTATATTTTTGTTGTTCTTCTTCATATTCTTTTTTTAGCTTTTCAAAATATTCTTTATAATACTTTCTTCTTCTCTCTTCTTCTTCTGCCACATCCCATCTGTGCTTCTTTTCTCTTTTATTGACTGTATATGTTTGGGTATTATGAGGGGTGGAATAAAAAAAATTTCTGTCGTATTTTTCACGAAGAACGGGATTTGAAAGCACTTCGTATGCCTGCAAAATTTTTACAAAAAACTCTTTAGTATCTGGATTTTTATCAGGATGATAAATTAGTGCCAGTTTTCGGAAAGCAATTTTTATTTCGTTTAGTGTAGCGGTTTTTGGCACGCCTAATATATCATAGTAGCTTTCAGCCACAAGGGTAGATTTTATTTTTTTTCCATATAGGAAACACGAAGGTCATAATAACGCATTGGATTCATATACAAGTCCTTTACCTTGTTGTTATATAATCTGTAAGACGCCTCATACCATAACACTATAAGTGGGGCATCATCCAAAAGAACCTGCTCGGCCTTCATAAAGTATTGATATGCGGTATCTTTATTTACCGCATCTCTTCCTTTTTCAAACAATTCATCATAAATAGGATTGATATACCTTTGTGTATTGGGATAATATACTTTACTGGTATCTAATGAAATATGTTTTCCATAAAAAATATTCAAGAAGTTTTCAGGACTTGGGAAATCTGCTACCCAACCTTGTCTAAAGAAATGCCCTTTGTTTTTTTGTTCTAATCTGAATTTAATATCTAACGGTAAACTTTCAAATACCACATTGATATTTAAGTTTTCTTTTAATTGTCTTTGCATTTCATTAATGGCCACTTGTGTTTTTGAAAAACCCTTATTAGTATAAATGGTAACAGTTGGGAATCCTTTTCCATTTGGGTATCCTGCATCAGCCAATAGCTTTTGGGCTAATGAAATATTGGTATTGTATCCCTTTAATTGAGAAATATCATAATTTTTAAAGGCAGGCGGGGTAATGCCATAAATGCCAGGTAATGCCTGCCCGTTAAATGCCTTTTCAATAATTTTATTTTTATCCAGTGCATAATTAATGGCTCTTCTTACTTTAACTTTATCAAAAGGAGGCATGTGTGTATTAATCAAAATATACTGCACAAACATTTGAGAAGTAACATCTATGATGTATTCAGGAGGGACTTTTTGAAATGAGTTAATATGATTTTCCACTACTTTTTTAGCTGCATTATTAGGAATATCGTTCACAACATCTACCTGATGGTTCAAAAAGGCAACAATAGCATCTTCTGTATTTTCAAAGTATTTTATAACAAGAGTATCTATGTAAGGTAAGGCAAATCCATCCTGATCTACTGCATAATAATGTGGGTTTTTTATAAGTACAAGTTGTGATTCATTAGAGAGAGAATTGTCTATCCTATAAGGGCCAGCTCCAAAGTTCAACTTTTCACCATATTGCTCATATCCTTCACGAGGTATAATAACAGCAATGGGGGTTGCTAATAATTGAAGAAAGCTGTCGTAATTAGGGTAAAGCAAATCAATAGTAAATGTATAATCATCAATAATTTTTAATCCTTTTATTTCAGGTTTTTTGTCGCCTTCTTTATAATTTTGCATAGCTTCGTTAAATTCCTTCGCACCCACAATTCTGTCATTACATATCGTATAAAAGTGATAATTGTTAGGATTATCATAACATAATTTTTCAAAAGTATACTTTACATCGGCAGTAGTAATTTCTCTTCCTTTTCCAGACGGGAAACAAGGATCATCTTGAAATCGGGCACCTTTCTTTAAATAAAATTTGATGTGTTTGCCATCCTGAGATACCTCCCATTTTTCGGCCAAAGCAGGAATAAGATTTAATGTTTTTGCATTTAAACGGATAAGTGGCTCATAAACCTGGTTGCAAATCAAGGCCTCTTCTATTCGGGTAAGTTTATGTGGGAATAATGACAGTGGCTTAACAACTTCTGCAATAACCAATTTGCCCCCTGCTTTTTTGGAAAGGGGTCGGCTATCCTTTTCTTCTTTTGAGCCACAAGATGTGTGTAAAAGAATAGGAATAATGAATAGTAAGCAAAACCTATAAACTTGCATGAGATTATTGTTTAATAAATTTCTGATGCGCCATAATTTGTCCATCCTTTTCTATTTGAATAAAGTATATACCCTCTTTGAAAGAACTAATATCAATATTTGAATCCGCTTCATCAATATGATTGCTAAATATCAAACGACCAGACACATCATAAATCTTTAAATCGTACGGTTTTTCGTTAAACAAAATATTCAAATGGCTTCTTGATGGATTAGGAAAAATTAAAAGATTATTTTGACTCATTGGAAAAACAGGCAATATAGCCGCTGTAGTGTCTTTTTTATACCATACAGGCGATGTTACTATTTTCTGTCCATCTTGCTGAATAATTTCAATAAAATAATATTTTTGAGAATTAAAACTGATTGTATTATCAACAAAGCTTAATATGTTGTTGTTTTTTACAACTTTGATAACCGTTGGATAAATTCCACTACCAGAATAACCAGACCAAAGTTTAATACTATCTGCCATTTCTCCATCATCGTCATTATGAAGCACCGTAATTGTAGGGTCAGTAGCCGCAGTAACAATATCACCCATAATATAAGTAGTATTTACTTTGAAATCAATTTTTGCGTTCCAGTCATCACTTCCATAAAAGTGCATGTTTTTCATAGCATAAAAAAGATTATCAGTAGTAAGTGATGGAGCAAGAACAACTAATCTGCCCGCATTATTTCTTCCAAAAGTGGTATAATGGTTATCATGGTCATAGCCAATGCCTATTTTGTATCCTTTTGATAAAAGAATTCTGTAATAATTAAAATAATCGCCTGACGGATAATCTGAATAAGATGTATTGGTACTAAAAGCCAAACCACTTCTAAAAGGTACACCAACTATGGCAGAATCATAAGTGGCATTGTAAGGATTAGTAGCTAAATAACCAAAGTCATTATACCCCGGATGAGCCAAATAGCAAAAAGCATTTGGATTGTTTTTTACTTTCTTGAATAAGGCATCATAATTCGATTTCGCCACATAAATATCATAATTTCCACTTTCCCACCCTAATAATTGATTACCAAACCCATAAATGACCACATGGCCATCACCTGGGTTAGTTGTAACTCCCCACTCCATACCCCACAAGCACAAGAATACTCCTTCTTGATTAGCCGCCAGTGCTTGAGTATACCCCGATTGGAAATTACTTTTAGTAAGTCCTGCAGATGCATGATTATGTTCAGAAATTCCTAAAAAGTCAAAATGCAGCGATGCTTTAGCAAAAGCAAAACTACAAGTTGGATTATTACACCCTGAGGTGGTAGCGTCTTTATTACCATCTGAATATGCTGTATGTGCATGTAAATTACCAAAATAATAATTTAATGTTTGTGAAGATATTTCTAATTTCAGTAAAAAAATCGAAATAAGTATGAACGAACGATAGTGAAAATACATAAAAACAATCAAGTTTAGATTTGCAAAGATACAACATAAAACTCTGACATTTAAACAAATTAGACGAAATTAAAATAATTTAATACAAATTATTTCTCATTTTTGTGCCTAAAAAAGATATGTTTTCAACAGTATTAAAAATTCACAGTATCAGCGTTACCATTTTCTTTTTAATTTATTTTATTAAGACATTATTGCTGTTATCCAATGCCAATGAAAAATTAGAGAAGTTCAAATCTTACACTAAAATTCTTGAAATGATTGTCAGCACTCTGTTTTTACTAACAGGCATTTACTTAATAACAAAAATTCCTGAAATAAAATTTATGCTGATAATTAAGTTAATGGTGGTAGCTGGCTCCATTCCATTGGCAATTATTGCTTATAAAAAATCAAACAAAATTTTAGCTCTGATTTCTTTTGCGATGATTGTTGCTGCTTATGGACTTGCTGAAATGAGTCGTACAAAAAAAGTTTCTGTTGAAGTTGCTGATGGAAAAACTATATATGAAACCTCATGTGCAATATGCCATGGAAGCGATGGTAAACTTGGTATGGCTGGTGCTTCAGATTTATCACAAACAAGTTTACAGGCAACAGAAATAGTTCAAATCATATTAAATGGTAAAAATGCCATGCCAAAAGTACAGATGAGCGAAGAGCAAGCCAATGCCGTTGCAAAATATGTGTTGGAAAATATAAAAAAATGACATTATTAGATGATTGAAAAAAGGGACTATTCTCATTATCAGCCACTCAGAGGGGTATTAGTAGGAGTAGAAATCAAGGGACAAAAAACACCCTTACAGGAATACTTGGATGAATTAAAGTTTCTTTCCATCACTTACAATGTCCATACCATAAAAGTATTTACCCAAAAACTCGATAAGCCCGACCCCGCTACCTTTATTGGAAAGGGAAAGGCAGAGGAAATCAAAAAGTTTATTGACGAACAGCCAGTAGATGTCATTATTTTTGATGATGAATTAAGCCCTGTGCAGCAAAGAAATCTGGAAAAATTGTTTCAGAAAAAAGTGATGGACAGAACCATGCTTATTTTAGAGATTTTTGTTCAAAGAGCTAAAACATCTTATGCTAAAACACAAGTACAACTCGCACAATACGAATACTTATTACCCAGATTAACAGGTATGTGGACGCACCTTGAAAGACAAAGAGGAGGAACAGGAACAAGAGGCGGCGCCGGAGAAAAAGAAATAGAAACCGATAGAAGAATTATTAAAAATAAAATAACACAGTTGAAAAAGCAATTGCAGGAAATAGATAAACAAATGTTTGTGCAAAGAAAAAACAGAAGTCAGTTAGTTAGAGTGGCACTGGTAGGATACACGAATGTTGGAAAATCAACCTTAATGAATTTATTGAGCAAAAGTAAAGTGTTTGTTGAAAACAAATTATTTGCAACATTAGATACAACTACCCGAAAAGTAATTTTAGATACTACTCCTTTTTTATTAAGCGACACAGTCGGGTTTATCAGAAAATTGCCACATCAATTGGTAGAAAGCTTTAAATCAACTTTAGATGAAGCAAGAGAAGCAGACATATTGCTACATGTAGTAGATGTGTCTCATCCCTCATTTGAAGAGCATATTAAAGTAGTCAATCAAACACTTGCAGAAATAGGCGCAGGAGACAAAACAACCATCCTGGTATTTAATAAAATTGATTTATATCAAATA
This sequence comes from Bacteroidia bacterium, assembly GCA_026418315.1. GTDB lineage: Bacteria > Bacteroidota > Bacteroidia > B-17B0 > Aurantibacillaceae > BPGX01. The sequence continues at coordinate 23,237 of JAOABO010000007.1, read as the reverse complement.
AAGCATGAACAGTTTTTAAGATCACATTCATTAATGGAAGAAGACAACTTACCTTCTGTAGAAGAACTAAAAAAAAGCTGGATGAATAAAATACATCAACCCGTAGTGTTTATTAGTGCAGAGAAAAAAATCAATATTCAGGAATTAAGAAATCTCATCAAACAAAAAGTTGAGGAAATTTATCATCAGAGATATCCTTATATTTCTTCTTTTTTAGAATTAAATTAACCTTATGGTACAATTTTTTAGGAAAAACAAATTGATTACACTAATACTAATTGCATTGATTTTAGGTATTATAGTAGGATATTTTATTAATAACCATTATTCAGAAATTGAAACATCATTACTAAATGAGCATACTCATTCACTTATGAAAGCTCAAATTCAAAAAGATTTTAAATTGCTGAAAGAAAATACGGCATCACATTTTTCTTTATTGAGTGAAATATTTTTACGGCTTATCAAAATGATTATCGCTCCCCTTGTTATATCTATACTTATCAGTGGCATTGGAAAAATAGAAAACATAGCTACATTAGGAAGAATTGGTTTAAAAACTCTAGTTTATTTTTATATCATGACATTCATTGCATTATTATTAGGTCTGGTGAGCGTCAATTTATTTCGGCCAGGAGAGAAAATGCATCTTGAAGTCCCTGAACAACAATACTTGCCTGTATCTTCAAAAGGATTTGATGCTCATGAGTTTATTACACACGTCATACCTGATAGTATTTTTAATGTTTTAGCAAAAAATGAAATTTTACCAATAGTCATATTTGCCGTACTTTTTGGAATTGCAGCAGGAAATACCTCCAAAGGAAAAGTTATTTTTGAATTTTCTGAAGCAGTTGCAGAATCTATGTTTAAGCTAACACATTATATTATGTTTTTTGCTCCCGTTGGAGTGTTCGGCTCAATTGCAGCCATTGTTATTAAGCAAGGTGTAAGTATTTTACAGGGATATGTGTATTTAATTGGTGTGTTTTATCTTACCCTTCTTTTCTTCGTGTTAGTAGTCCTTGGAGTTACTGCTTACATATATAAAATAAATTTTTTAGGATTACTGAGGTCTTTGTATGAACCGGTGTTACTTGCTTTCAGTACAGCCAGTTCAGAGGCCGCTATGCCTGCTACAATGAACGCTCTTAAAAAGTTTGGAATTAGTGAAAAAATTGTCGCTTTTGTGCTTCCGCTTGGATATTCTTTTAATCTTGACGGCTCTATTACTTATATGACCTTTGCAACCGTATTTATTGCACAGGCCTATCATATTCATTTGAGCATATTTGACCAAATTAACATGATGTTGATATTATTATTATCCAGCAAAGGAATAGCAGGTGTTCCAAGAGCATCTTTGGTAATTATTGCCGGGATGTTGTCGTATTTCAATATTCCCGTTGAAGGTTTATTGCTGTTATTAGCAATAGACCAAATATTAGATATGGGAAGAAGCGCTACCAATGTATTAGGCAATGCTGTCGCCTCTGCTGTTATTGCAAAATCTGAAAAAACGTTATAAAGAGGTCTTATCCCTATCAAAAAAAATCCACTTCAGAATAACCAAATTCAAATTTTATCGTAATAATAACACTAAGGTTTATCTAAAAAAAATACAATTTTATCTAAAACTTTTTTTACAAATGGAAAATATTCAATAAATTTGTAGTAATAAATTTATGAAAGGCATGAAATGGATAATCATTACAGTAATGCTTTGGTCGGGTAGTTCCGCACAATCTTATGAATTACTCTCTAACGGAGATACTATTAATAAAATAGATGCTGAAGGAAAAAGACAAGGCAAGTGGATCATTATGGGCAAACACAAACCAGGTACTTGCTATCAGCCAGAACAAAAAGTAGAAGAAGGAAAATATGTAGATAGTAAAAAAAATGGTTTATGGATAGAATATTATTGCAACGGAAATTTAAAGAACAAAATACAATATGCTAATGGAAGACCTGACGGGTACTGCATTATTTATCATGAAAATGGAAAAATTCAGGAAGAAGGGCAGTGGAGTTCTAAACTAAATAGGTGGGTTGGAAAGTACAGGTTATATTATGATAATGGACAAGTTCAGCACGAATTCAATTTTAATCAAAACGGAAAGCGTGAAGGTCCTGCAAAATATTATTACGAAAATGGTCAACTGGCAATAGAAGGAAATTTTCAAAACGGACAAGAAACCGGAGTATTTAAAGAATACTATGAAAATGGGGACTTGAAAGCCGAGAAAACATTTAATGCAGGACAAGTAGATGTGGCCAGTATAAAAGAATATCAACCTAAAAAACCTTATGAGCCAATAAAAGATGAAGTAAAGAAAGCCCCCCCTGTTTTAGCCAGCAAAGACGAAGCACCTAACGAAGCACAAAAGACAAAAGGTCCACTTATTTTAAACGGGTTTCATACACTCTATAATAAAAATAAACAAATTTCTAAAGTAGGAGAATTTAAAGATAATCGCCTAATGAATGGTAAATGGTACATTTATGATGAAAATGGTATTTTATTGAGAGTAGCTGTATATAAAGATGGTTTTTATATTGGAGATACTCAACCCGAAAACTAATTGACAGGTCTACTTAAATAAAGTTGATACTTTTCGTATTCTTTTATTTGAGGTTCTGTCTCAAATATTCCATATACAGCACTTCCACTACCCGACATGCTGGCATAGATAGCTCCATTTTTATACAAAGAATTTTTAATGTTTTCAATAATAGGGTATTTTTTGAAAACAGACCTTTCAAAATCATTAGTTAAATAATGTTTCCATTCAGAAAGGGGGAGTTGAATAATACTCCACAAACTTTCTTTTCTTTCATGGGGTATGATGTCTTGATATGCTTCTTGAGTAGAAACAGAAATGTTTGGGAAAATCACAAGAATATAAAAGTTATTCAGATTTAAATCTATCGGACTTAATACATCTCCTTTTTCAGAAGCAAGAGCAGGAGTATTATCTATGAAAAAACTACAATCGGAACCTATTTGTGAACACAACAATTTCATTTCTTCAACATCCATATTTAAGTTTAAAATATTACTGCATGTTTTTATGAAATAAGCCGCATTAGCACTACCAGCACCCAATCCTGCGCCAAAAGGTACATTTTTGTATAAAAACACTTTTATAGCCGGTAAAGTTTTGTACCGATTAAGTAAAAGTAGGTAAGATTGATGTATTATGTTTTGATGAGAAGGTATTTTTAATGGAATACCAAAAGTTTCAATATGGATGTTATTGCGGGTGGAATAATCAGGAATAATTTCCAAAACATCGCACCAATGAATAGGATAAAAAATAGTAGAAATATTGTGATAGCCATCTGGCCTTTTATTCAGTACCCACAAACCCAGGTTAATTTTAGAGTTGGAAAAAACAATCATTTTTTGCTTCAAATATACAACGATGTGATTAAAAAAATTTTTACAAAAATAAATTATTACATTTGCAAAAAACAAAATTATGTGGAGTATATCAGGTATTTTAATTGTTGCCATCATGTTAATTATTTGGGATGGCTTTAAGGTAGTACAGCAAGGCAAAGTAGCGGTTTTAACTATCTTTGGTAAGTTTAGCAGAGTGTTACATCCTGGTTTAAATTTAAAAATACCTTTCATTGAAAGGGTTTTTAGAGTGATTTCTATTCAAAACAGAAGCGTTGAGTTGGGATTTCAAGCTATCACATCCGACCAGGCCAATGTCAATTTTACTGCCATGCTTCTTTATACTGTTTTAGACCAGAAAGAAGAAACTATTAAAAACGTGGCATTTAAATTTATTGATGAAAAAAGTTTTATGCAGGCATTAGTAAGATCAGTAGAAGGTTCGGTGCGATCTTTTGTAGCAACAAAAAAACAGGCAGAAATTTTATCTTTACGAAGAGAGATTGTGGAAGCAGTCAAAATGCAATTGGACAAAACATTAGAAGAATGGGGATATCATTTAATTGACTTACAGATCAACGATATTACATTTGACGAAGAGGTGATGCGGAGTATGGCAAAAGTAGTAGCCAGTAATAACCTGAAGTTAGCCGCTGAAAATGAA
>JAOABO010000007.1:1679-19157 GCA_026418315.1 Bacteroidia bacterium | reverse complement strand
AGCAGAAGGAAATGCCATTAAAATATCGGCACAGGCAGAAAAAGAAGCTGCTCAGATGAGAGGACAGGGTATTGCTTTGTTTAGACAAGAAGTAGCAAAGGGTATGGCATTAGCCGCTCAGCAAATGCAGGATGCTAACTTAGACGCATCATTGATATTATTCAGCATGTGGACAGAAGCCGTTAAAAACTTTGCAGAACACGGAAAGGGGAATGTTATATTTTTAGATGGCAGTACAGAAGGTATGGAAAAAACACTCAAACAATTAATGGCTATTGGAAATATTAATGTAAGTCCGGGCAATAACCTAAAAAAATAAATTAGTTGAAATACCAAAAAAGTAGGGTATTGCGATGCAAAAATTTGCCCGGTTCCCTTTGCTAAGATTATTAATTCCTTTTGTTGGTGGCGTACTGTTGTATTTAAATATTCCACAAAATTTACTTTTTAATGATTTTGAAAATAATGTTTTACTATTAATCTGCTTAATCATCTTATTATCTGCTTTACTATTTCTTCAATTGTTTTTGAATATCAAATGGATTATTACTTTGCTTATTGATATTGGCTTACTATTATTTGGATATGAGTTAAGTTATTATCAGGAGATTTCTCATCAACCAGATTTTTTGGGTAACAAAGTAAAAAGCAATGAGAAGCAGTATCTGATAGTTAAACCACAAGATATAGTCGTACATAAGGGAGATTATAATAGATTAGTATTTAAGGTATATAAAGTTCTAAACCAAAGGAATGAAAAATGGGAAAACGTTTTAGGAAAAGTAATGGTTTATAGTCCTAAACAAATTGCTATAGATACTATTTTTCATCCTAATGTTTATTATGTATTGCAAGTCCGCTTAAAAGAGGTGTTGGCGGTTGATAATCCCTATGCTTTTGATTATTCTAAATACCTGAAAAGACAAGGGATTTATTACACAGCATTCATCAATAATATGAGCCAAATTCAGAGTGTAGGTGTACAAAAAAGATGGGGAGTTTCAGAGTGGGCATTGTTTGTTAGATACTCTGTTGTGAAGTATTTTAAACATAATGCTTTATTGAGTAAGACGAGTCAATCTATCATTATTGCGTTACTCACTGGCTTTGATGACGAGATAGAAAATACTATTGTACAATCTTTTATATACTCTGGTACTTTGCACATTTTGTCTGTATCAGGATTTCATACGGGTCTGTTGTTTTTAATGTTAAGTTTTATCTTTTCATTCTTAGACCCTTATCAAAAAAGAAAATGGTTACGCACCATTCTCACAGTATGCACTTTATTTTTTTATGCTTTTATTTCTGGATTTTCTGCTCCGGTGGTAAGAGCAGCTATCATGCTTTCCTTATTTATTATACACCAGTATTTTTATACTGACCGATATATTCATCCATTCAATATTTTGTCTGCAGCCGCCTTTATTATTTTGGTGTTTAACCCTTTATTCATTGATGATGTTGGATTTTTGCTGAGTTTTTCTGCTATGATAGGATTAGTTTATTTTTCTCCTCATTATTATTTTGAAAACAGGATTTTGCAAAATATATGGAGCATTATTAGCATGTCTATTGGAGCACAGGTAGGCACCCTGCCTGTTGCATTGTACTTTTTTCACGGCTTTGCTTTTTTATTTATTCTCGCCAATATTGTTATTATTCCTTTGTCAACTTTGATAATCTTTTTTTCATTAATGGCCTTTATTCCATTATCATTGATTTCAGTTTTACTCAATTATTTGGTTCATTGGCTCATTTATTTAAATGATTTTTTTTGTAACTGGGGTATGTACTATAATTGGATACATTTTAATTTTACTGATAGTATTTTTCTGTTAATTTTAATTGTTGGAGTGTATGTGGTATTAAAGAAAATATTGAATAAAGAAATACATTGGATAGTGGGAACAAGTTTTGTGATTTTTATATTAAGTATATGGATGTTAGTGCATCATATCATTTGGGTAAATTCCTATAAAAACAATAGCTTTACCCTATATTCAGAAAAAAATACAACTACGTATTGGATTCAAAATAAAAATAGATTAACATTTAATCGTTTGGATTCTTTATCAATGAGTAATTGGATAAAAAATTTATTATTAAAAAATTGTATAAGGGCTTACAGAGTGCATTCGTTTAATTATGTGAATTTAAGCGGAAACAAAATTTTAATATGTACCCATCTGAGTGATACGCTATTAATAAAATATATTAAGCCAAAGATATTAATATGGAATAGTAAAATATTACCCCATTCAAAGTGGGTTCATTTACCAGAGTTAAAAAAGATATATTGGGTTCATTCTAACCAAATGATACCAAATAATCTTTCGTATAAAGTAATATCAGTTTATAATAAACAATTGACAGAACTATCTCTTCAGAATTTAGATTAAAAATCTTCTTCTATTTCGTTTCTTGAAATATCTCTGTTATCGTCTTTGTTTTGGTTAATCTTTGACGGCACCACTATGCCCATTTTCCCTGAATCATTCAAAAAGTCACTATTAGGTTCTATAGGTGTAGAAAAGCTATCAAAATATTGCATATCATTCATATCTGAAAAATAACTATATGCTCCATGGAATCTTAATTTTATTTCTGCTGTTTTACCATGTCTGTTTTTTGCAATGTTAACAAAAGCAACATTTTTCATTTCGGGCTCTGTATCTTCTTTGGTATAGTATTCGGGTCTGTAAATAAATAGTACCATGTCAGCATCTTGCTCTAAAGACCCGGATTCTCTTAAATCTGACAACTTGGGCATTTTATTTTCTTTTTCTTTTTCAACAGCACGATTTACCTGTGACAGAGCAATAATAGGAATGTTTAGCTCTTTAGCCAAACTTTTTAATCCTCTGGAAATGCCGCTGATTTCTTGTTCTCTATTAGAGTTAAATGCACTCTTATCTCTATTGCTCATCAATTGCAAATAATCAATGATAATGAGTTGAATATCGTACTGTACTTTTAATCTTCTTGCTTTTGCCCGAAGTTCGGTAAGAGATAATGAAGATGTGTCATCAATGTATAATGGAATATTACCTAGTTTTTCAATACTTTGGTCTATTTGAATCAATTCATAATCTGCTAATCGTCCATTATTGATTTTATCCAGCTCAATGTGAGTCAGAGAAGCCAGCAATCTTTTTACAATATCTTGAGCCGTCATTTCTAATGAAAAAATGGCTACGGGTATTCCGTGCTCAATAGCAGCATTTTTAGCAAAAGTAAGCATTAATGCAGATTTTCCCATAGCAGGGCGGGCAGCAAGAATAATAAAATGTGATTTTTGCCATCCGTTAGTAATTTTGTCTATATCAGCTAAGCCGCTTGGAACACCTGTAAGTCCTTTAAGCGAGATAGAAGTTTTTAATTCATCTATAGTTTCTGTAACCAGTGATTTAAGGTCTTTTTCACGGGACTTAGTAACATTTTCAATCAGTTCAAAAATGGTTTTTGTCGCATATTCTATGAGTTCAAAAATATCAATGCTATCTTCAAAGGCATTTTGTATGGTTTCTGTACATATTCTTATAACTTCTCTTTGAAGGTGTTTTTGTAATAAAACTCTTGCATAATATTCTATATGTGCTGCAGATGCTACCTTATAGGTCAGTTGAGTTAAATAATATGCTCCACCTATTTCTTCCAAGCACGATAATCGTCTAAGTTCTTGTGTAACTGACAATAAATCAATAGGTTCAGATCTTTGAAATAAACTTTGAATGGCTTTGAATATTTGTTGATGTTGCGGTTTGTAAAAAATCTCGCTAAATACAAAATCTGCTACTTTTACGTACGCATCTTTTTCTAACATCAATGCACCTAAAAATGCTTCTTCAATTTCTATTGCCTGAGGCATTAATTTGCCGTTTCCCAAAAGCATTTCCGGATGAAGATGTTTGATTGGTTTTCTCAGTAATTTTTTCTGCTTTATCTCTTCAAACTCATCCATATTGAATAGTATTTTCTGGCTGCAATTTTAGGTTTAAATATACGAAAAATGACGCATGTGAATAAATATTTTTTTTTACTTAATAATCAGGTATTTGCTGTACTTTTGCTCTTTGATAAGTTGTTAGTTTTTTTGTGATTACTTTTTTTGATAATGAAAAATAAAATGTTTAAAGCAATTTTATTAGATTCGGTTCATCCTGTTCTACATCAGATTTTGCAACAGAAAGGGATTATGCTTGTAGATATGAGTCGTTATTCAGAAGAAAAACAAAGAGATTATTTAAAAGACACTGATATTTTAATAGTAAGAAGTAAGCAGGTAAATAAAAACATAATGGATTGTGCACCTAAGTTAAGAATAATTGGCAGAGCAGGTTCAGGAATGGAAAACATAGATGTATCTTATGCCGAAACAAGAGGAATAAAATGTTTTAATTCCCCTGAAGGCAACCGAGATTCCGTAGGAGAACACGCTATTGGAATGTTATTAATGTTATTACATAAATTAAATAAAGCAGACCGTGAAGTGCGAAATAATATTTGGGACAGAAAAAATAATTGGGGTGATGAACTGATGGGTAAAACCATCGGTATTATTGGTTATGGAAATACAGGCAGCCGATTTGCCAAAAAATTAAGTGGCTTTGATTGTACTCTTTTAGTATATGATAAATATAAAAATAATATAAACGATTATTACGTAAAGCAAGCAGAGTTAAAAGAAATTTACGAACATGCTGATATTGTTAGCATTCATTTGCCTCTTAATCAAGAAACACATTATTATGCCGATGAGCATTTTTTTAATCAGTTCAAAAAAAATATTTATTTCATAAACACCTCACGTGGAAAAATATTAAAAACAAGTGCTCTTGTCAATGCCTTAAAGTCAGGAAAAGTTCAAGGAGCGTGCCTAGATGTTATTGAATACGAAGATTCACACTTTGAATCCATGAACGCCCAAAGTGAAGAAGATTTTGAATATCTAAAGAAATCTGAAAAAGTGGTTCTGACACCACACATTGCGGGCTGGTCTTACCAAAGCTATGAAAAAATATGCCAAATACTAGCAGAAAAAATTATATGTGAAATACATTCCTGGCAGAGTGTTTCATAAAGTTTAATGTAAAATGTGCCAAACCAATTCTTCTAACAATTGTGTGTTTTCTAAACTATAGTTGTTTACTTTTTTGCTCTTTAGATCATAATCCTGTAATAAATATAGTATTTGTTTGGTTTTTGGACGAGAGTAATGATGAGCCGCCGTTTTGTATTCTTTTACAAAAAACACATGAGGCAATTGCAATTGTTCTTTTACATAATTATCGTCTTTATTCTCTAATAAATGATACTTTAAAACTTTTGAAAAATAGGTATTGAGTGAAGGTAAAATTCTTTCCATTGGAAAGTCGTTTTTATTTTCTCCAAAATATTTGATAATCATATTGGCTTTTAATACATCTTTTTCTGCCAATGCTTTTTGCAATTCATAAATATTATATTCTCTATTGACAAAAGTATATTTACTAATGTGTTGCTCTGTAATTTCTTCTTTTTCAGAAGTGTTGATAATAATTTTTTCAATTTCTTTTTCTATACGCATCAGGTCGTTCCCAATATTTTCTGCCAATTTGAAGGCCGCCCTGTCGTCTATCATTCTGCCTAAATCAAATACATATTGTTTTATCCAATCTTTGATTTTATAATCTTTTACTTTTTCTGCTTTCAATGCAGCAACATTAGAATGTTGAATGAGTTCCTTGATGAATGTTTTGCGCTCATCGGGTTTCTTTTCAGGGTCTTCAAAACATAGAAAAAGATGATGTTGTGGAGTAGGGTTATTTAAATACTTAAGAAAAGAATCTATCACAGAGGCAAATTCTTTGGAGGTAGAATTTTGAAATTCTTTAAGTAGATGCGCATCTCTGAATATTACCAATTTGAAAGAAGAAAACATGCCCACTTCCTGTAAAATTAAAAGTGCATCATTGAGTTTTTGTTTTTTCCCTTCTAATACAAACAAATTGTTTTCATTATTGGTATCTCTGATAAATTGCTCTGCTGTTTGAATGGCTTTGTGAATATAATACAATTCTTCTCCATACAAAAAATACACAGGTGCAAATGCCCCTTTTTTAATGTTTTTGATAAGGACTTTAAATTCAGTGTATAACATAATAACAATAGGATGTTATCTCAAATTCACATAAGGCAATAAACCATGTAAGCCGCCTTCTCTTCCAAAGCCGCTTTCTTTGTATCCGCCAAAAGGAGAAGTGGGGTCAAATTTATTGTAAGTATTAGCCCATACTACACCTGCCCGCATTTTAGAGGTGAGATTGAAAATTTTGGAGCCCTTATCTGTCCAAACACCAGCTGCCAAACCATAAGGGGTATTATTCGCTTTTTCAATCACTTCTTCTACTGTACGAAAGGTTTGTATAGTGAGCACAGGGCCAAAAATTTCTTCTTGCACAATCCGATGCGATTGGGAGGTTTCTAAAAACAAGGTGGGAGCACAAAAATATCCTTTAGTGGGCAATATGGATGTAGATTGATAAATAGTAGCGCCTTCTTTTACCCCTATATCTAAATAATAATGGATTTTTTCCAACTGAGATTTAGAGTTAATGGCTCCGATGTCTGTATTTTTATCTAATGGATTGCCTACAATTAAGGACTTCATTCTGTGCTTGAGTTTTCTTATCACTTCATCATACACGCTTTCTTGTACAAATAAACGCGAACCTGCACAACATACATGTCCCTGATTGAAAAATATACCATTGATGATTCCTTCTACTGCTTCATTAATAGGGGCATCGTCAAAAATAATATTAGCAGATTTTCCACCTAATTCCAAAGTCAATTTTTTATTAGTGCCCGCTATTGCTTTCTGAATAATTTTTCCAACTTCTGTACTTCCTGTAAATGCGATTTTATTAACCAATGGATGCTGAACCAAAACAGCACCTGTCTTACCTGCACCAGTAATAATATTGACCACACCAGGAGGTAAATCACAATCACGAATAATTTCTGCTAATTTCAGTGCTGTAAGTGAAGTGGTTTCAGCGGGTTTTAAAACCACTGTATTCCCACAAGCTAAGGCGGGTGCTATTTTCCATGCTGCCATGAGTAATGGAAAATTCCATGGTATAATTTGCCCTGCTACTCCTATGGGCTCTGGTTTTCGGTTTGGAAAAGCATATTCTAATTTATCTGCCCATCCAGCATAATAGAAAAAATGATTGGCTGCCAGTGGAACATCTATATCTCTGCTTTCACGAATGGGCTTTCCTCCATCCATACTTTCTATCACTGCCAATTCTCTGCTTCTTTCCTGTATCATTCTTGCAATGCGATAGATATATTTCCCTCTTTCTTTTGAAGAAAGTTTTTTCCAATATTTTTCATACGCGTTTTTTGCAGATTTAACCGCATTATCTACATCTGTCTCATCTGCTTCAGCAATATCTGCAATTTTTTCTTCTGTAGCCGGATTGATGGTGTCAAAATACTTATTGGAATGCGGCTTTACGAATTGATTGTTTATAAATAAGCCATATTGTTTTTCAAGATGAATGTGGTCCGTGCTTTCAGGTGAGGGCGCATAATTCCATTTGGATGCGTGGGAAGCAGGGTGTATCTCGCCATTGGTTTTTATTTCTGATTTTTTTTCGGAAATGGTTTTAGGCATAGTTGAAAATTTGACACACAAAGATACGAATTATTTTTGAGTGCACACTGTGTGTTTGGTTAAGACCTTGTGTGTTGAATTGTGGAAGATATTCAACATCCCGGAATAGCTGCCTCTTTTGAATGAATTGATGTTTATGAAATGGCTACTGTGCCGCCGCCTTCGGCGGCGGCTATGCCCTACTTTATATCATCACATCTATTTTTGTTAAATCTTACGGGTAGAATTTTATCTTTATCAGGGCAAAAATACTGTAGTTAATAATATCTATATAATTGGCTTCTACTCCTTCTGAAATGATGGTTTTTCCATCGTTGTTTTCTATTTGTTTAATACGGTGTAATTTGACTAATATCAGGTCAATAAAAGAGCTAATACGCATATCTTTCCATGCATTTCCATAATCATGGTTTTTTTTTAGCATCAGGTTCTTAACGGACTGTATCTTTTCATTGTATAGTTGAACCACTTCTTCATAATTCAGGTCTATTCTGTCATCATTTTTCAAAGTTAATTGTATCAGTGCAATGATGCAATAATTAATAATGCCTATCCATTCGTCTTCCGGGCGGTCGCTTATTTTTTGTGTTTTGAGTGTATCTATAGTTTGTAATCTTTTAGCTTTAATATATATTTGATCTGTAATAGATGGTACTCTTAAGTGCCTCCATGATGTGCCATAATCCTGCATTTTTTTCAGGAAGATATCTCTGCACATGTCTACTATTTTATCATATTTTTGTATATCGTTGTTTTCCATTGTTTTAATTACTTTTGAAGTAGTTGGGCATATAAATCAAATTCTTCTGCATCTGTTATTTTTACAAAATAAAAATTGCCCGGCTCAAGTTTTTCATTAGTTTGAACAATCACTTCATTATCTACATCCGGACTATCGTATTCTGTTCTTCCTATCCAGTGCTTTCCTTCTTTTTTATCTATGATGATTTTATATTGATTTCCAATTTTTTTTTGGTTTAACTCATAAGAAATTTTTTGCTGTTGAAGCATGATTTCATTTGCCCGTTGTTGTTTAACTTTTGATGGGACTGTATCTTTTAATGAATATGCTGTAGTGTTTTCTTCATGAGAATATGTAAATACTCCTAATCTGTCAAATTTTATATTGTTCAACCATTCCAGTAACTCGTTGAATTGTTCTTCTGTTTCGCCTGGAAATCCTACCATGACGCTGGTTCTTAGTGCTACATTGGGTATCATTTCTCTTATTTTAAAAATGAGCTCATTGGTTTTTTCTTTTGTAATTCCGCGTTTCATGTTTTTAAGCACCTCATTGTTGATGTGTTGAATGGGCATATCAAGGTATTTGCAAACTTGTGGTATATCCCGTACAGCGTAAAGCACATCTTCGGGAAAACCACTGGGAAATAAATAGTGTAATCGTATCCACTCTATTCCATTGACCTTACTAAGCTCTTCTAATAAGTTGGCCAGCTTGCGTTGCCGATATATGTCTAAGCCATAATAGGTAAGGTCTTGTGCAATGAGTAAGAGTTCTTTTACTCCTTTATCTGCCAGTTTCTTTGCTTGTTCAACGAGTGTTTCAATAGGCACAGAAACATGGCTGCCCCGCATCAAAGGAATGGCACAGAAACTACAAGGGCGGTCGCATCCTTCGCTAATTTTGAGATAGGCATAATGTAAGGGCGTGGTTAAAATTCTTTCTCCTGTAAGTTCTCTTTGGTAATCAGTTTTGAATTGTTTGATAATAAGTGGTAAATCTTTGGTTCCAAAATAGGCATCTACTTCGGGTATTTCTTTTTGGAGTTCGTTTTTGTATCGTTCACTTAAACATCCTGTAACATACAGTTTTTCTATTTCGTTTTTCTTTTTGGCTTCCACAAAATTTAAAATGGTTTGAATGCTTTCTTTTTTGGCATTTTCTATAAATCCACAGGTATTAATAATGACTACATCGTATTTTTTCTTGTTTCCTTCATGCTCTACTTCACATCCTAAGTGATTTAATTCTCCCATTAGCTGCTCACTATCTACAATATTCTTACTGCACCCCAGAGTAATAATATTAATTTTTCTTTTATGATAAGATTTTGTTCTCAATTTTTTTGACGCTAATTTCGTTATTATTTTGTAATTGTTTTTTTGAAATATTGGATGTGCTGATTTTTTTATTTTCTTTTTAACTGAAACATTTGTGGACGAAGAACAATTTCAAAAGGCACATATTTGGGTGGTTGAATGATCCATTGGCTAATCATTTCGGCCACATCATTGACCTGCAAAGAATATTCATCTTGCGTAGGAGGTTCAAAATCCTGATGGGCATAAAATTCTGTATTCATAATATCCGGAATAACGATACTCACTTTTAATTCTTGTTTTCTATACTGTTCAAAGAGATTTCTTAATAAATGATGCAATCCGGCTTTTGATGAACCATAAAAGTTATTCCATTTTTTTACTTCAACACCAGAGTAGCTACCAATTCCTATAATGTGTCCTTTGTTTTTTAATAAAGTGTTTAAGCACATTCGGATAAGCAGAGCATTGCTTGTGAAATTAAGTTGAATAATTTTGTTGATTTCTTCTAATGAATAAGATTGTGGTGGCTTGATGTGATTAGCCCCAGCGTTCAGTACAAGGGCGTCAAAAGAAAATGAAGAGAGGGTTTCTTTAAGTTGTATGGTTTGTGCTTTATCAGAAAGGTCTATAAAAATTTCCTTCAGCAAAGGGTGTTGTATGCCCGATGCTGTACGGGATATACCAATAACACGAATGTTATTGGTTGCAAGTAATTTTTCTGTCAGTGAACGACCCAACCCTTTACTATGCCCGGTAATAAGTATGGTTTTATTCATAAATAAAAATATCCTTGATATTTCTTTTTTGAAGTTCAGATTGTACAAACATAATCATTTCGTTTCTAATATTTTTGGGGTACATGATAGTTTTGTTTTCTATAGAATACTCTTTGTAGTAAATATCAGAACGGTTTCCATTTTTTCTGATTCTCTTAAAAAACTGATGATTCATTCTAAAAACGCCTATAGATGCCACAACCGATTCAGCAGAAATACTCTGAAATACATGATTAAAAAAATCTGTATAAATGTTTTTGTAATCAGTTGTATAAATTAAAGGGTCAAAACAGATCATCACCTTAAATTTTTTTTTGATAGCGTTTTGTACAGCTTTTAATCTTTGTTCCAACGAGGGCGTGTATGGTTCGTATCTGTTTTGAATAACTTCAGGGGAAAGCGTAAAGCTCAACAGCACATTATCAGATGGCTGGGTTTGATGAATAAAATCAATTTGATGTGATTTAGTTCTTATTTCTATTGTTATGTTTTTTTCATTATTTGCAAATTCTATCCATTCTTTGCAATATGGATAATATTTTTCAAGTGCAGGAAGATCGGTATCGTAAGACAATGCCATATAAATATCACCAACTTGTTGTATTAACTGCCTTGTAGCGTTTATATAATCATTATTATTTAAGAATAAAACCAAATGTGGAGTATTGTACATTCCCTGCAAATAGCAATATTCACAATGATACAAACAATTCAATGCCAGTGTATTGTAATAAAAATGCTGATGTCCTAAATTAGATGTATGATGAGATCCTTTGTAATAAAATTCATTTTCTCTTTTAGCTAAAACAATTTTTTGAAACTTTTTGTTAAATAGCCAGTTAGAATTGGTTTGATTGAGTACTTCTTTATAATGATCTATCCATACGATTTGAGATGGCTGAATTTTATCCAGTACTTGTATTGTGTTGGCATGGTTTTTTATACTTTTTTCTATATACACCAGTTGTTTAAACATTGTACAATTGATTCAGTATTTTTCTGAAAATACTATTTTTTTCAGATTTGATTTTTATTGTATGCAAGTGATGTTCATTTATTATTTGCCTGATTTGATTTAAACTTCCATTATGTTGCAGGTAATATACAGCTGCTTTCTTGAACTGACTCTGTTGTGATTGTGTAACAGGCAATGACTCTATTATTATTTTCAATTCTTTTTCTGTATCTGCGTTCTGAACAAGTTTAGTTGTAAAAATGTTTTCTATATCTTGTATGATGTTTAAAGCTTCAGACAATTGTTTTTGATAGTGTGAAAGTAATTCGTGAATATCTTTTATAACACCATCATTATCGCTGACAAATTTAATACAGTGAATTTGGTGGTTTTGTACAAAAAATTTTAATGTATTGGCAAATGCAAATGCTTCCATATCAAATAATACATCAGGATAAACAGACATTATTTTTTTGTTTGCAGGAAATTCTATGGTCATGATCTCTGCATAATTTGCTTTGATAAAAATATCGGGATAAAAACTTTTATTATTATGATAATTAGTAATTTTGGATATGTAGTGCCAATGATAAATAGGTTTATTAAAACTTCCTGCAATTCCAATGTTAAAACAAAGAATATTGTTTTTCAAGGTTGAAAATCGCTCAAAAAAAACACTTAATGCTACAGAAGTATTGACTGCTCCTCCGCTTGTTATTAAAAAATAAATTTGATTATTTTCAGAGTACAAACACTGTATAGTTTTCAATTGAAAAAGTGTATTGCATGAATACTTTTCTATAAACGGTGCTGCTTCTTGCGGATGAGCAAAAACCAATAATTTTGGAGTCATTGTATTAGATGGATTGAATATCTTCTGCTACTATGGTCTTCAATAGATTTAAGAAGTGATTGAGTGATTGTTTTCTTTCTTTGTTGAAAATATATTGCATATTGTATTTCAAATAGTGTTCGATTGTTTGTTGTCTCTTGATACCATTGATAAATTTCAAAATATCAGTATTTTTAACTGCATCTGCAATAACATCATCTATGTGTGTTATACCGTATTCAAAGGCAGCATTTAAATGATGGATTACTTCTTTGTCTAACATCATATTAGTAATCCAAGCTGCAAACACAAAAGGTTTACCATAAAAACTATACCACTCGTGTGCCAGGTCATACTCGTAATCAAATTTTCCATTTAATTCAAAAGTTCTGTCCCCAATCACCACCATGGCATCTGCATTTAAATGGTCTTCAAATCCTTGATATCCTTCAATGTATTTCACTTCTTTGTTCCAATGATATTTCATCAAAACTTTTACCAGTGAAACAGAAGAGAGGGATTGATAATCCAAAACAACGCTTTGAATCTGATGCCATTCTTTTTTGGAATATAATTTTACACTATGAACATAATCGTTGGTTGAAAGACAGTAGTTTGTTACTATTTGTAAATTTGGATTCATGGCTAATACAGCAACAGGTGCAAGTGCAATGTGGGTAGTTTTGTTCATTAATTTTTTTGCACATTCAGCAGGGGTCGCATAATCTATTTCTGCCCAACTGAACCTTGACAAATATTTTTCTATTCCGTATTTGAAAGGATATGTGTTTAAGAAATTAACCGCTGTAATTTTAATGTTCATTCAAAAAATCATTTAACTCGGTTTAATTTAAGTGCTTTCAACATCCATTTTGGCACGGGCTTATGAATTTGATTGGGCGAGAACTTCCAATACCAATTCAATTTTTTTAAAATAGGTACTTTTTTCGCTTCTACAAATTCTATTAATGTTTTATCCGGGTCTTCAATATATGCAAAATGTCCTGCTGCTTCTCCCATAGAAAATTTTTCTCCACTATCTACTGTAAATGGGTGATTATTTTTCAGGCAATGTTCTTTTAAAGCGTGCATATTTCTCACATCAAAGCACAGATGAATAAATCCCAAGTCACCCCAAAATCTATTTTCAAAAATTTTTCTTGGTATGCCGTTTGTCCATTCTATGAGTTCAATAAAAGGATTACCAAATAATTGTGCAAATCCTGCCGTTTCTTTTTTAGACCAAGTAAGTAATGCTCTCTTAAATGTTTTGTCTTTTCCAAAAAATTGAAAGTCATCAAATGTTTTACTTTCTGATTGATACAAAACTTTATCAAAGCCCAATACATTCTGATAAAATAAAACAGATTGTTCAATGTTTGATACACCTATCACCGCACCGCATATTCCACCATTGGGGTAGTTGTTTTTTTCAAAAAAATCATTACTTTGCATTACTTCAAAATAATTTCCAAATATGTCCTGAAAATAAAAATGCTGAAAGCCCGCAGGATGTTTAGTAATTTCAGAAGTTTTTAAGTGTTGGTTTCTTATGATTTCAAGGGTTTTACCTAAATCAAATGCTTTAATTTTTGCAATGTAAATTCCTAAATCTCCTAATTGGGGAGTAAACACAGGTGCCTGTGGTGTTCTACTGGTGTATTGCCAAATTTCCAAACCACCTCCACCATTCATATTTAAAGCAAAAATGGCTCTTCTAAAATGTGGCTTACCTCCTGTATAAGGTAACATTAAATTGGCTTCTGCCGCTTCATCAAATACACGAACATCAAAGCCAAGAAGCTTTTTATACTCCTCAAATGCTCTTAAAACATCCGATACTCCAATTCCTATTTGCTGAATACCTGTAATAACAAATGAACTCATAAAACATGATATACGTTTGCAAAGGTAATAAAAACAAAACAGAAGAGCGTATTACCACATTTTACTCTCTTCTTTCATATTTACAACTATCAGGTAATTGCTCATAAGCATAATCATCAGCATAATATCTTTCATTATCAAACCCTGCCATGGCAATATTTTTCAAAATGTTATCAATTGATACTTTTGTAGAGTCGTATTTTAGTGTTAATAATTTGTTTTCCATATTCCAATCTGCACTAAGCACTCCGTCTAATTTTGCGGCACTGTCTATTTTCTTTTTTGCAATATCACACACCCCCCACACCTGTACTTGAGTTTCAACAACTGCATTACTACATGATACGACAACAAAAACTGAAAGCATTAAGAACAATACAAATCTCATAATTAAAATTTAAGCGGCACAAAGTTAAGATTTAATTTTTGACAAAATTCAATGTATTCCGGTAGAATTTCTGAAATTAGACCAAAAGATTTTTGGCTATCATGAAACAATACAATCTGCCCACCAATGGTATGTTTTTTTAATAAATTCATACACTTTTTTCTATCCATTTTTGGATGATAATCATAACTTATTAAGTTCCAGAATACAATTTTATAGTGCTGTTGAACCAAATGTTGATATTGTGACAATCTTATTTTTCCATAAGGCGGACGAAACAAATTGGTTTCAAATGCGTGTCTTGTTCTTTCAATATCATCAAAATATTCTTTATTTTTCGTTTTCCACCCATTGACATGTGAATACGTGTGATTTCCTATCGTATGTTCTTTCTTTAAAATTTTTTCAAATAAATCCTCATATTGTTCAATATTTTGGCCAACACAAAAAAAAGTAGCCCTGATATTGTAATGATGCAATACATCTAAAACATACTCTGTAACTATAGGTGTAGGCCCGTCATCAAAAGTTAACGCAATTTCATTTTTTTTGTCTAGGCTAAAAATGGCTTTAGGATAAATTTTTTTAAATATAGTTACTGGCAATTGAGAAAACAACATTGCACTTACTTTTGAGCAATATAAAATAAATCCAGCGCACTATCATTTACTTTATCAACATAAAAATCATTGACTGTTATATCTTTAGTTAAGGGATTTTCTTTCAATAATTTTTTTCGGTTCATGCGATTTAATATATCATACGGAATACGCAACATCCATGCGGGAAGTTTATATTGTAAATCCAACAGGTCCCATTTTAATATTTTCTGAACATTTTGTTTGTTATGCTCATAATACTTCATTACTTTATCATTGCCATATATACCATACATATCAATATTTTTAAAGTACTGCTGTAATAATTTTTCTAATTCCTCTTTTTTGTATTCTCGAATGTGCCAAGGATTCCTTGTTAAACTAGTAAGAATGTTTGGTGTTGTAACTAAAAATTTTCCTCCTGGTTTTAATACTCTGTGAATCTCTTTTACAAACAAGTTATCATCTTTAATATGCTCTATGACCTGAAAACTTACTACAAAATCAAATACATTATCATCAAAAGGAATAGGTGGAACATGGCATTGCTTAAAAGATACATTTTTGTATGCAGAAAAATCAATATTTGACTGAAACTTATCTATTGTAACAAACCGTTCGGAACGAGGCGCCAAATAATCTATCCCATAACCACTTCCGGTACCTATTTCTAAAACCTGCCCATGTACGTGTTTGGCAGCATACACATAGGCGCTGATGCTTCGTTGAAGCACATAGTTATCAGATAATTCACGATGATTCACTCTTTCTGCAGTAGACATTTTTTTGTGTCTAATATAAGTACAATAATTGAGACCATCTAAAAACTAATTTTCTACTTTTGTGCAAAAAAATGAGTAAAAAATATCTGATTAAAAACATTTTTATTGCAAGTGAAGATTATTATGATTATTACGACATATTGATTGACCCACCCTATATTTCAAAAATTGAAAGGTGCATCTATGACTTGGAAGAAAAAGTGATAGAAATTAATGGTGAAGGAAAAATTCTTTTACCCGGAATGATAGACGACCAAGTGCACTTTAGAGAACCCGGCTTAACACATAAAGGGGAAATATATACTGAAAGTAAAGCAGCAGTGGCTGGCGGCATTACGTCATATATGGAAATGCCCAATACCATTCCACCCGCCATTTCAGTTGAAGAATTGGAAAAAAAGTATCTGATTGCAAAAGAAAAATCTCTTGCTAATTATTCATTTTACATTGGTGCAAGCAATGACAATATTCAAGAACTTTTAAAAGCAGATTATTCTAAGATATGTGGAATTAAAATTTTTATGGGCTCTTCTACAGGTAATCTATTAGTAGATAATCCCAAAAGCATAGAAACCATTTTTTCAGAATGTGATGCACTGATTGCCACTCACTGTGAAGATGATAGCATTATCAAGAAACGATTGGAAAAAATAACAGAAGAATATGGCTTTGACCTGCCTGCATACTACCATGCTATTATAAGAAATGAAGATGCCTGTTATGCTTCATCAAAATTTGCAGTAGAAACCGCCAAGAAATATAACACGCGTTTACACATTTTACATATATCCACTGCCAAAGAACTTACGTTGTTTAGCAACACCATTCCATTAAAAGAGAAAAAGATTACAGCAGAAGCTTGTATTCATCATTTATGGTTTTCTGATGAAGATTATGAAAAATTAGGCAATAGAATTAAATGGAATCCATCTATTAAAACTGCTTATGATAGAGAAAAAATTATAGAAGCAGTTAAAAACAATTTAATTGATGTGATTGCTACCGACCACGCTCCGCATACTATTGAAGAAAAGTCAAAGCCATTATTAGAAGCTCCGAGCGGGGGACCATTGGTTCAACACGCCTTATTAGCATTATTTGATTTATATCATCAAAACAAACTATCACTTGAAACAATCGTTCAAAAAACATCTCACCACGTTGCTGATATGTTTGGTATTATCAACAGAGGATATATTAAAGAAGGTTATTTTGCAGATGCTGTAGTAGCAGATTTGAATAACTCTACATCTGTAACAAAAGAAAATTTACTTTACAAGTGCAAATGGTCTCCTTTTGAAGGACATACTTTTTCATCAAAAATAGAAAAAACATTTGTGAACGGAATTTTAGTATATGATAACGGAAAGTTTGATGAAAGCCAAACAGGAATGAGATTGGCATTTAAAAGATAGTTTAACTCACTACACTTAAGCGACTTAAAAAATTCCTTAACTTCATTGTACAGAAGCAAAAGGGTGCCAAGCCATACACTATTACTTTTTTTAAACTCTGATATTGCTGAAACC
>JAOABO010000007.1:0-1581 GCA_026418315.1 Bacteroidia bacterium | reverse complement strand
CGGTACAAAATCTTAAAAACTTCAGCCATTCTTTGTAAAAACAAACCTGTTAATGATATTAAAACGATTTGCGATTTGTACTTTATATAGTCTGGACGAATAATATCTATTAACAAAATAAATCTATTCTTTTCACTTTTATTCCATGCTTCATGCTCCTTAGCGTCAATAAAAATTAACCACTGCCCTTCTTTCCATTCTCTTTTTTCATTCTCTACTCTAAATCCGCATTCAGGCAGCCCGGCAGGAATTATCAAACCCAGGTGGCAGCGGTATATTCCATTTGTATCGCCACAATGAGGATAAATACTGCTATTTGCTTCTAATAAATTAAACGAAGCAGAAATTAAATTGGGAATACTATTAATGAATTGAGTTGTTTTAGGAAAATGTCTTTGACGTGAATAAAATTCTAGTCCCCACCATTTCAATGAAATAGTTTTCCACTTTCTTACATCATCAGACATGGTGGTATTAAAATAAGATTGCAGGTCATTGTTCTTTAAATAATCTTCTAACTCTTCTTTAATAATAGATGCAACATATTCAGAATTTTTTGTCCATTCCAATGTTTCGGGTAAAATGAAATTTGGTTCATCAGAAATATAACGAGCATCTTTGGATAAAATACTAAACCACAATTTAGTTGTCATGTCTTTGTGTTAAATACGAATTGCGTCTTATCAGCAAAAATAACAAAAACATACCTATAATAAAAAACACACTCAATACAGGAACTGATTTTCTTAACCCACCAAAATATTCGCCAATAAATCCAAAAGACAAAGTACCAATAACGATTCCAATTTTTTCCAACACATCAAAAAAACTAAAATAACTGGCATGGTCTAATGTTTCAGGTAATAATTTGCTATAGGTAGAACGTGAGAGAGATTGTGTACCCCCCATTACAAAACCAACCAATGATGCTACTACATAAAATTGTTCAGGATAATAAACAGATGTATAGGTATAAATACAAATAAAAATCCATATAGCCACTGCAATAATTAAAGTCCATATATTTCCTATCTTTTCTGAAAGATAAGAAAAGAAAAATGAACCCGCTATACCTAAAAATTGAATAATAAGAATACTGATAATAAGAGCCGTTGTCTTAAAATCTTCTGATGGCCAATATATCTCTTGTCTTGCAAAAAGTACGGCCATGACCATGACGGTTTGAACCCCCATATTGTAAAAAAAATAAGCCAATAAAAATTTTCTGATAGCACTTATTTTTATTCCTTCTTTGAATGTCTGTGATAATTCAATATAACCCTTCCACACAATATCTTTTGAAGAACGCGATTTGCCCAAAATAACATCTGGTAATCGAAAAAACGTAAATTGTGCAAAAGCTATCCACCATAATCCAACCAAAAGAAAAGTATATTTTACGGGCATTTTGAAAGACATAATAAGAATCAAACAAATAATTAACAGCAATGAGCTTCCAAAATATCCGTATGCAAAACCCTTTGCACTAATTTTATCCTGATATTTTTCATCTGCAATTTCAGGCAAATAAGAATTATAGTAAACCAAACTACCCCAATATCCAATAGTAGCAGTCATAAA
>JAOABO010000079.1 GCA_026418315.1 Bacteroidia bacterium | reverse complement strand
AAAAAAGTAAAAACAATAAATACTAATACTTAATTTCAAATATTCTGGAAATAGGAATCATTATACCTTGTTTTAATATCACCCTTTTATCTGTCAGCCCCCAAATGGTAGTTTCAGTGTACTTATGGGACTTATCATCAGCAAAATATATTTTGAATTTTATTTTATCTAAATTGCCTAAAGTAGTAGCTCTTTCTAAATCTCTTAATCTTTGCTTTCGCATTTCTTCGTCTTTAATTACATCCTCGTCTGGGAACTTTAAATCTGCAATTTTTTCTTTTTCAATCATTTCAAAAACAATCTTTTTTGTCTCTTCCATAATCTTAATTTTATAGCATTTTACGATATTAATAGGTAAAAGTTACTAAAATGTTTATATTTTCTATTCATTGTGTATTTTTGCAACTCGCAATTTTAAACAATAAGAATGAAAAACATCAGAAATTTTTGCATCATTGCTCATATAGACCATGGTAAAAGCACATTGGCAGACCGATTGTTAGAATTTACAAAAACTATTGATAAAAGACAAATGCAAGACCAGGTGCTCGACGATATGGATTTAGAAAAAGAAAGAGGCATTACCATAAAAAGCCATGCTATTCAAATGGACTACGAATACAAAGGCGAAAAATACATACTCAACCTGATAGATACGCCCGGACACGTAGATTTCAGTTATGAAGTATCCCGTTCCATTGCTTCATGTGAAGGAGCATTACTGGTAGTAGATGCCTCACAAGGTATTCAGGCACAAACCATTTCTAATTTATTCATGGCATTAGATAACAACCTGACCATTATTCCTATACTTAATAAAATAGATTTACCCAGTGCCAACATAGAAGAAGTAAAAGACCAAATAGTTGATTTACTGGGCTGTGATAGAGATTCCATATTGCTGGCATCAGGAAAAACCGGCTTGGGCGTAGATAAAATTTTAGAAGCAATTGTAGAAAGAATTCCCGCTCCAAAAGGCGACCCTCAGGCACCTTTGCAGGCATTGATTTTTGACTCTGTATTCAACTCCTTTAGAGGTGTTATTGCCTACTACAGAGTATATAACGGCACACTCAAAAAAGGCGACAAAGTGCGTTTTTTCAATACTGGCAATGAATATATTGCAGAAGAAGTCGGTATATTAAAACTCAATTTAGTACCCAAAGATGAAATTTCGGCCGGTAATGTAGGATATATTGTTACAGGCATCAAGCAAGCATCAGAGGTAAAAGTAGGTGATACTATTACTCTGCAAGATAATCCTGCAAAAGAAGCTATCAAAGGATTTGAAGACGTAAAGCCCATGGTGTTTGCCGGTATTTATCCTGTAGATACCGAAGATTATGAAGATTTACGAGCCAGCATGGAAAAACTAAAATTAAACGATGCTTCCTTAACATGGGAACCCGAATCATCTGTAGCACTTGGATTTGGCTTTCGTTGTGGTTTTTTAGGAATGCTCCATATGGAAATAGTACAAGAACGTTTGGAACGGGAATTCAATATGAATGTTATTATTACCGTTCCTAATGTGAGTTATTTAGTACATACCACTTCTAACGAAACAATCACTGTCAATAATCCATCGGACCTTCCTCCTCCCGCAAAAATTGCTTACATAGAAGAACCCTACATCAAAGCCAGTATTATCACGAAATCAGAATATGTAGGACCAGTAATGAATTTGTGTATTGAAAAAAGAGGCACAATAATTTCCCAAAATTATCTTACTACCGACCGCGTAGAACTTGTATTTGAAATGCCACTCGGAGAAATTGTATTTGACTTTTATGACCGTTTAAAAAGCATTTCAAGGGGCTACGCCTCTTTTGATTATCACCCCATTGGCTATAAAGAAGCTGATTTGGTAAAGTTAGATATTCTATTGAATGGAGAACCCGTAGATGCATTAAGTGCCTTAATCCATAGAAATAACGCTTATGAATTTGGTAAAAAAATGTGTGAAAAACTAAAAGAGTTGATTCCGCGTCAGCAATTTGAAATTCCTATACAAGCTGCTATAGGTTCAAAAATTATTGCAAGAGAAACCATTAAAGCCCTACGAAAAGATGTTACAGCTAAGTGTTATGGCGGAGATATTTCCCGTAAAAGAAAATTATTAGAAAAACAAAAAGAAGGTAAAAAAAGAATGCGGCAGGTCGGTAAAGTAGAAATTCCACAAAGTGCCTTTATGGCTGTATTAAAGCTAAAAGATTAAAATATTTCATTCGGTCCATATTTGCTGAAACAATATCACAGATAAACTGATAATTATAACATCCATAGAAAATAAACTCACCACATATTTACCTGCCATTGCAGAAATACCCTGAATAGCCGCCACACTTAATTTAGCCGATATAATCATCAAAGGCAATAAAAGTGGGAAACTCATAATACTCATCAAGGCAAAGTTTCCATCTGTTTTAGAAGACATGTATCCCACCAAAGTTAATAAAGCCCCCAAGCCCACTGAAAGTCCAAATAAATTCAGTATAAAAAGTAAATAATCCTCTATTAAATTTCCATTAAACATAATAAATAATCCTATTAACAATAATCCTACTATAAAATTCAATACAATGAGATAGACCATTTTACCAACAACATATATAAACGGTGAATACATAATATAATTAAATAAACCATTATCACTGTTCTCTCTGATAAAATTACGATAAGAAGATAGGATAGATGTAAACAGAAATATAATTAAAAATACAGATGAATAAGATACTGCAGTGTGCTTATTTTTAAATAACAATGAAACAGAAAACAAAACAGATAGTAAATAGGCCAGAATGCTGGCAATACTGGTACTTTGCCTGAAATCAAGAGTAAATTCTTTTTTTACAAAAAAAAACAAATGCTTCACTTATGATTGTTTTTCAGCAGTATTATTTAAAATTTCATTCAATCTGGAATGTTTGTATCCATATAAAAAGTAAATGATGATACCTAAAATGCCCCATATAATAAAGGCATGCCACGTTTCATTTCTAACCTGTGTCATTAATACGATATTAAACAATGCTCCGCCACCCGCCACTAAGGGCAAAGCTTTTACTTTAAACGGTCTTTCAAGATGAGGTTCTTTGTACCTTAATACCAATACAGCAATAGATACCATTGTGAATGCTAATAAAGTACCCATACTGGTCATTTCAGAAACATTTTGAATGGGTGTAACCGCTGATACTATTGAAATAATACCACCTACCAATAAAGTACTTTTATATGGCGTTTTGAATTTTGGATGAATGGCTGCAAAAACAGAAGGAGGAATCAATTTATCTTTTGCCATGCCTAAAAATATTCGGGTTTGCCCAAGCATCATCACTAACATAACAGATATTAAACCTAATGTGGCAGCCAATGTTATTAAATAGGTAGCCCATGGTATGCCTGCTTCAGTAAATGCTGATGCAACCGGGGCTTTCAAATCTAACTTATCATATTTTGCCATTCCTGTTAGCACTAATGATACACCAATGTATAATGCCGTGCATATCAGTAAAGACGCTATAATGGCAAAAGGTATATCTTTTTTGGGATTCACTGCTTCGCCTGCCTGAGTAGAAACAGCGTCAAAACCAATGTATGCAAAAAATACGATGGTGGCAGCAGTAAGTATTCCCTTCCATCCATACTGTATATCTCCGTTTTGAGGATTGACAATAGGGTCTGGAATAAAGGGTTGCCAGTTTTCTGTTTTAATATAAAACGCCCCTACTAAAATCACAAATAAAACTACTGATAGTTTTACAAACACAATGATATTATTGGTGTTTGCGGCTTCTTTAATTCCTTTTACAAGAATAAGCGTAACTACCCATGATATTATAAATGCAGGAATATTCACTGCAAAAGAGGGTGCATGAACTCCTAATTGTTGTGCCATTTTTAAAGCAGTCGGATAATCATTAACCAAATAGTATGGGATGCTAATACCAAACAAGTGCAGCAATTTGTCGAAATATCCACTCCATGCAACAGCCACTGTTGTAGCCCCCATCATATATTCAAGAATTAAATTCCATCCGATAAACCATGCAAAAAACTCTCCCACTGTTCCATAAGCATACGCATAAGCCGACCCTTCTACCGGTAGTACAGAGGCAAACTCTGCATAACTCAATGCCGCAAACAAACAGCCAATGCCTGCAATTAAAAAAGAAATGGCCAATGCAGGACCTGCATATATATTAGCTGCAATACCTGTAAGTGTAAAGATACCACCTCCTATGATAGCCCCTATACCCAATGAAGTAAGTCCCCATTTACCTAATACTCTTTTTAGTTCGTTTTTTTTAGTGTCTGATTCATAAGCCCATATTGGTTTTTTACGGAATATATCCATACTCTTTTTTTGCACAAACTTGCAAAATAATTTTTCAATACGCAAAACATTTTAAGGGCTACAGAATTATCTCTTATTTTTGCAAAATGAATTTATTGACTCATTTGTTTTCCAGATATACCTGCTTTTTTATATCAATCATCTCTCTTTTAATTCTGCTTCCATTTACAGGAAATGTTCATTTATTTGACTGGGATGAAATTAATTTTGCAGAATGTGCAAGAGAAATGATTGTAACCAACTCTTATCATACCCCCTTGATTAACTTTCAATCTTTTTGGGAAAAACCACCATTATTTATTTGGATGCAGGTTTTAAGTATGAAATTATTGGGAATAAACGAACTGGCTGCCCGCCTTCCTAATATCATCAACGGTATTGTAACATTATGTTTGTTGTTTTATTTTGGAAAAAAATGGTACAATCCTTCTTTTGGTATTTTATGGGCTGTTATTCATTTAGGAACATTTTTACCGCATTTATATTTTCGTTCCGGAATTATTGACCCCTGGTATAATTTTTTTGGATTTGTTTTTTATGTCAGCATGATTGAGTTTATCCGAAACAACTATAATAAATGGCTTTATATAGGCAGTGTAGGATTAGGTTTGTCTGTGCTTACCAAAGGTCCTGCTATGGTAGTATTAACAGGATTGAGTATCATCATTGCTATATGGTGGAATAAGCAAAAATTGTCAGGCCAACAATTAAAATGGCTTTCAATAGGTTTATTCATATTTTTATTAACAGGTTCTTCCTGGTTTTTGTTTGAATTATTTTCTGGCCATAAAGAAATCATAGAAGCATTTATAGATTATCAAATTCGTTTGTTCAAAACACAGGATTCAGGACATGGTGGTTTTTTGTTGTATCATTTTGTTGTCATTTTAATTGGATGTTTTCCAACATCGATTATTATGCTAAAATATTTTTTTAAAAGTACACCAAAAGATTTTTATTCAAAAAGTATGTTGGTTTTAATGTTGGTTACGCTTATAATTTTCAGTATTGTAAAAACAAAAATAGTTCATTACTCGTCTTTTTCATATTTTTCTGTAAGCTTCTTAGCTACTTATGTTTTACAACATCATATTCAACTACATAAAATTCAAAATATCATTTTACGAACCATAGGATTACTTATCGGATTAATTTTAATTTTGATAAGCACTGTAGAACATTGGAAACACCTTGTAATACCTTATATTGAAACAAACGATGTTTTTGCTGCTGAAAATCTGAAAATGAATGTAAAGTGGTACGGATATGAATTTTTGAGCGGAATATTATTAATTGTAAGCATTGTATGGTATTCAAAAATTAAGGAATATGTATACAAACACCATGTGATATTTTTTTCTTTGATGATTATTTGGATTAACTTTACTATTAATAATTACTTTGGAAAAATAGAGCAGTACTTGCAGAGCAGTGCTATTCATTTCTTTGAATTTTGTGGAGATAAAAGCTATAAGGTAGATACGTATGCATACAAAAGTTATGCTCATTTGTTTTATTCCAGAAGAACTCCCCCATCGTTGGAAGAACAAGCAGGTATTGAAAAACAGTTGAAAAATCTTGAAAATGCGGGCTTTGAAAGAACATTTTCATATAACCTTGCGTACTTGAATTGGTTAATATACGATGATATCAAAGCGCCTGTTTTTTTAGTATGTAAAATTCAGGATGAAAAAGAAGTATTACAAACCGGTAAATTCAGAAAACTATATTCCAAAGGGGGCTATGTGTTTTTTATGAAACAACCGATAGTTCAGTAAAAGTACCCCAGTTTTCCTTTTCTTCATTTGTCCATAATTCGGGAAAAAATATTCTTTTCTGAAACCTTGGAGGTAAATACTTTTGCCAATTAGTTCCGCCTGTTGCTGCCACATCTTTATTTTCTTGCTGCAGATACCTAACTGCACTTTTGTAATGAACCAAAGGCCATCTAACATTTACATTTAAATCTAAATTTTTCAATGCCTGTATAATAGATTTATTTTGTCGGTCAGTTTCGGGTAATGATAAATATTTTAGCCATAAATTTTTGTCTGCATAATATTTTGCCCATTCAATAAATTGCTTTTCATATTTTTTTTCAAACTGAATGAGCGTATAAGTTTTTTTTCCTGAGGATATTTCTATAGCTCCCTTTTTCCAATAAATATGCTCATACATCTTTTCTATGTCTGCATTTTTTAATTTTTCTCTGTGTTCTTTATCTACCAGGTTTATCATTGGTGTAGATGCCATTTCAATAAGCCGATATTGTGCACTTTGAAAACCACTGGCAGGTAATAGTGCCATACGAAACCTTAAGAATTGTTCTTTCTCCATTCCGTTTATCATAATTTCAAATGATTTTGTCAGTGCTTCAAAATATCGGTTGATTCTATTCACTCTTTCAATAAAAAAACTTGCTTCTAATTTATCTTTCCATCCTACATCTTGTCCGTTTTCCAATACTATTCTTCCATTATGCGCTATTTGATGATATTCATGCAAACACAATTTGAAATATAATTCCGTAATTTGATGATACACAATAAAAATAACTTCATCAGGAAAATCGGTACGTGGTTTTTGTAATGTAAGCAAGGTGTCTACAGAAATATAATCCCAGTAAGGAAGATAGTTAGAAATTAAAAGACCATCTAAATAACTATTAATATCCTGACCGCTCAAAGCATATTTTTCAAATAATAATTGTAATTTTTCCATAGTATTTTTTTCTAATTCCATAAAGTTTTTGCACAAATGTAAATGATATTATTTTCTAATAAAAAAATTATGAACAACAAATATACCTTGACTCTTTCATTTTCATCTTTAAATCATTAGTTTTATGCCTTTAATAAAAATGGGTTCAGTTAAACAGTTATTTAGTCAAACAGGTGTGTATGGTTTAGGGACCATTTTACCAAGATTTTTGAACTATCTGCTTACTCCGCTTTATACTTATTTATTCACTAATCCGGCAGATTATGGTATCAACGCTGAATTGTATGCTTACATCTCATTTTTAAATATCATTTTTACTTACGGAATGGAAACAGCATTTTTTCATTTTAGCAATAAATACCCCGATATCAAAAAAATATTCAACAACACATTTAGCATGCTACTTATTTCCTCTACACTACTTTCACTTTTATTGTTTTTATTTTCCAATACGCTCCGTAATATTTTACATTACTCAAACAACATTTATATTTACTGGACAATAGGAATCGTATTTTCCGATGCCCTGCTGGCTATACCTTTTGCTTATTTAAGACAACAACAAAAGGCACTTCATTTTTCTATACTCAAAATTTCAAACGTTCTCATCAATATTCTATTCAATTTGTTTTTCTTTCTAATTTGTAAAAGTCATTATGAAAAAAATATTCCGTCTTTCTTTTCCACTATTTACAACCCATCCATTGGCATTGGCTACTCGTTTTTAAGTAACTTGCTTGCTAATGTTTTTACCTTTCTATTCATTCTTCCTTCAATAAAAATGTTTCAATTCAAAATTGACTTTACATTAAGCAAGGAAATGTTGAAATACGCATTACCCTTGTTAATAGTGGGCTTAGCAGGAATGGTGAATGAAACCTTTGACAGAATTATTCTCAAATATCTGTTACCTCCTAGCATGGCTCAAACCGCACAAGGAATTTATGGCGCCTGTTACAAATTATCCATTCTCATGACCATTTTTATACAGGCCTATCGCTATGCTGCAGAGCCCTTTTTCTTTCATACCTTTCAATCTGAAAACGCAAAAACAACTTATGCCAAAACCACAGAAGTATTCATATCTTTTGGTCTTTTAATATGGCTGGGTACTATACTCAATTTACCCATTATTCAGTATTTTATAGGAAAACCTTATCGTGTAGGCCTTCATGTTGTACCCATTTTACTGACAGCTAATTTGTGTTTGGGAATTTATTTTAATCTTTCTTTTTGGTATAAATTAACTGCACAAACGCATTATGGTGCATACATTACTTTGATAGGTGCTATAATGACTCTTCTTATAAATTTTATTTTTGTTCCAAAGTATTCATACTTAGCC
>JAOABO010000078.1 GCA_026418315.1 Bacteroidia bacterium | reverse complement strand
ATCCAGTATGCTGTATCATATTTGTATTTTGAATATGCTATGCCACTTTCTAACCCTTTATTAAATGTAAATTTTACCCCAAAATACATTATAACAAACAAGAGTAGTACCAACACAATAAAAACAGGATGATAAAAACAGAGCAATATTAAAGATAGCAATACAATAATAGAAGAATATGAAAAGTCAATTAATATTTTTTGAACGATTTTTTGTAAGGTTACCACATCAAAAAAACGATTGGCCAAATCCCTTGCATTATGATAAATAATTTCAAGATAATTTAATTTTGGAAACTTTTCTATAAACTGTAAAGAATAATCTGCAAACAATTTTTGCTCTATATATTCAATAATTCTGATTTGATTAATTTGTACTATCATTGAAAAAACTATAGACACAGATATAAGAAAAATAATTACAAACAAAGAAACAGAGTAATTTGCTCCCTGAATAAAGTTAATCAACAACTGAATACCTACTGGAAAGAGTAGCGATAAAAAAGATATTATTATTCCCAAACCATATACTAATAGTATTTCTCTCTTATAAATTTTTAATAGGTTATATATACTATTCCATATATTATGTTTTTTTTCAGCAGCCATTTAATATGTTTTTGTGCAAAAAAAGAAAAAAATACGCATAATTTTTTTGAAAAAATTACATTAACACATATTTGAATTTTACTGTTCTAAATAATTAAAGATATTTATGTTTTATTATGCTTTTTAAGTAATTCCTGACTTATCTGTTTTACAGATTTATTTTTCTTTAATTCCCATAAATATTTATTCAAATTTGGTACATGATTATCAATGTCGATGATGGGTTTGGGGTAATCTTTTCCTAATTCAAATCTGTAAAATATTTGTTCCATTTTATTTAGTTTCCATGGACAATGAATGAGTTCTTTGGGTAGGTGTTTTAGTTCGGGTACCCATTTTAATATAAACTTTGCTTCTTTATCGTTTTCCAGACTTTGCTTTACAGGATTGTACATTCTAATTGTATTATAACCCGTGACTCCTGCTTGCATTTGCATTTGACAAAAATGGATTCCAGGTTCGTAATCAATAAACAGTCGTGCAAGGTGATATTGAGATTCTCTCCAATCTTGCTCTAAATGAAATACAAAAAAAGATACTAACATTGCCCTCATTCTGAAATTAAGCCATCCTGTTTCTATTAATTGTCTCATACAAGCATCTATGATAGGTATACCCGTTTTCCCTGATTTCCATCTCTCTATGTATTCATCATTTCTTTTAATTGGAAGGTCATTGAAAGCGGGATGAACAGCTTTATACTCGTAATTATAATGATCTTTTTCAAATTTTTGAATAAAATGCCTACGCCAAAATAATCTACTAATAAAAGCTTTTATGTTTCTATCAGTAGTGTTATCGAATTTTTCACTTGAAATTTTTTGTAAAATATATCTCACACTGATGTTGCCAAAGGAGAGAAAATGTGATAACCGAGAGGAATAATGATAACTCAAAAAGGGCTTTGAAATTGTAGGTAAGTAGTTGTGAATCTTATTTTTTAAGAAATCATCTAAAGCATACTTAGCATTATCTTCTCCAACTTTAATGTTTACCTTATCTTGATTAAAATAGTGTAAAACATCTTGCGGAATGGAAAATTTTTTTTCTAGCTCATTTATATAAACACTTAATTTTATCCTTGGCTCTAAAACAGGTTCATGGTAGTGAATATGGAGTATCTCTTCATTTGTCTTGATTGACTCACTACCTCTTGCTATTCCGTCTTGGGCTATTTCAATAAAACGAATGTTTTCCTTTTTGCATAATTGATGAACTTTTTTGTCTCTTATGAACGTAAGATGTGTTCCATGCTCTCTATAGGCGAATAGTTTGTTTACCCGATAATTATTTTTAATTAAGAAAACAAGAACATCTTGTATGTTAGCAAAGAGAATGTGCAACCGCTTATTGTATTTTTTTTCCAATAACTCATTGAGGGTTTGTGCATTTCTAAAAAACATTTTCCAAAAGCGACTGCTTCTATCTGGTGAATTCAATAAATCTGGCTCTATTAAACTAACTATGATGTAGTGGTTATTCTCTTTTTCTGCTAAACAAAAAAGCTCATTATCTATTATTCTGAAATCTTTTTTTATCCATACGATATTTAGGCAATTTTCATGCATTTTAATGGTACATTTTCAAAATTTCATCAGTAATTTGAATAATCTTCTGCATATTCATTCTAGAGATGTTTTTTACTAAAACATTCAAACGAGGTTGGTGGATAAAAATATTTCTATAATCATAAATAAACCTCCAAAAAAGTGCATTCAGTAGATTACACCAACTATCTTTTCTCAAAGAACTCATTTTCAATACATAGTTAGAGCCTGCTATGTATGGTTTTGTAGACATCACACCACCGTCAGCAAATTGAGACATTCCATACACATTTGGTACCATTACCCAATCGTATGCATCAATATAATTAGACATAAAAAATTCATAAACCTTATCGGGATGAATTCTCAGTAATAGCATTAAATTTCCTATAAGCATTAACCTTTCAATATGGTGATTATAGGCGAATTCAAAATTTTTTTTCAAAGCGATATCAACAGGCAATATATTAGTATTCTGCTCTAAGAAAGAGCGAAGATTTTGGTGAGCATTATTAAAATAATTTTTTGACCTTTGCTTTCTTCCTTTGAAAACATATATCATTCGAATGTATTCTCTCCAACCTATGATTTGTCTGATAAAGCCCTCTAAATTATTAATCCCTACCTTATCGATCAATTTGGAAACTTCTAATTGTAGGGCATTTAACAATTGTTTAGGAGTAATTAATCCAATATTCATTGCTGCTGAGAGATTAGAATGAAATAAAAAAGTGTCTCTAAAGGAAATAGCGTCTTGATAATCACCAAAATGAGATAATTTTTCATTAATAAAGAAAGTTATCTGCTTATATGCATCTTGGAAATTAAGGGGGAAAGGGCTTTCAGAACCAATATTCCCATAATTATTAGGAAATTCATTATTTACTCTTTCGGCAGCACTTTTCCAGTAAGAATTGTAAAACAAAGATTGTTTAGGAATAACGATATTCTTTGGAATTTTTTTTCTGTTTTGAGTATCAAAACTCCATTTCCCATACAAAGGTTTACTTTGTTTATCAATTAAAATCCCAAGTTTCTTTCTTGTGTAAATATAGAATGAGGTTTGATGAAATATTTGCTTATTATCACAGTACTCTTTTAATTCTGAAATGGTGTAAATAAACATTGGGGAGTCAAGAATTTCATATATTAAGCGGTGTTTTTGGCATGATCTTATGAATTTTTGTTCTAACCAATCGTCTGTGGGATCTATGATAATTAATTTTTGATAGTTTAAATTTGCTATATGAGTAATAAGTTGTTCTAAATCGCTCTCTGGTTGATAGTGATATACATAATCTACCGAATAGCCCTTATTACTTAGAAAATCTGCATAGAATTTCATTGTAGTTATGTGATAAGCTAATTTTGTTTTATGAAACTTAAATTGTTTGAAAAAAAGAAACTCTTCAACAATATAAAACTTATCAATTTTCTTGTGAAACAGTGGAGAATTCTCAAATAACTGATGAGGAAATAATACGGCAGCTACGTTCATTTTTGAGGAAATATTTCGTATAGTTTTTGGTATCTGTAATCAAAAATTTCATCTAATTTTTTTCTTATTGAGAATGAATGGAATAGGTTTGAAATTGGAGAAAATGGAAGGCTATACAAAACCTTGTCTTGCATTACACAACAATTATTTTCAACAAACAACCAATGTTCGTGATGCCAGAATGTGTATGGCCCATGCTTCTGTTCATCTATAAAATACCTGTTTTCATGCACAGCTGTAATTTCTGTAATCCACCTTATTGGTATATTGAAATAAGGAGATACGATGTATTCAATAATTTGTCCCGGATAAATTTTTTCAGGTAAATCAGGTGTTAGAATAACAAACTTAAGATAAGGCGGAGTAATTATTGCCAAATTTTTAGGATTGCTTATAAATTTCCAAATTGTTTCAGGAGGTTGTATGAATTTTTGTTTTCTTTCTAAATAGTATAGTTTCATATATGATTGGTTATTTAATGGCTGTTATTCCTCCATCAATCACAAAATTTTGTCCAGTAATCCACGAGGACTCTTCTGAAATAAGATATTTTACCAATGGAACCACATCACTTGGGTTACCTATCCTCTTTAAAGGATGTCGTTGAGAAATAGCTTGCACCTTACTTTCCGTGTTGACAAGATGTTGAGTAAGAGGTGTTTGTATTAGAGATAAAGCAATGGAATTAAACCTTATTTTTGGAGCATATTCAGCAGCCAGGGTTCTGATTAATGCGTCAAGACCTGCTTTTGCAATTGACACCGATGCATGGTAAGGCATTCCAATTTTTGCTGCAACGCTACTAAAGACAACTACACTTGCACTTTTAGATTTTTTGAGAGATGGAAGAAAATGTTGCAGGGTTTTAATAAATCCTAACACATCAACTTCTAAATTTGTTTTGAATTCCTGCAAACTAATCTTCTCAAATGGTTTTAATAATACTGTTCCCGGACAATAAATTAAAGCATCTAATGTTTGAATAGATAGTTCTTCCAAAGGGTTATTTTCCTGTAAAACATCATAATGGAAATAAGTTGCCTGACCCTCATTTGAAGATACGATAGGTACCTTGTTGTATGATGCCCACAATTTGTAATCCTTGTAAGAAACAAAATATTGAAGAATTTCTTTACCAATACCTGAGGATGCACCTATAACTGTAATATTCATTTTTTTGACAAAAATAGGTCAGATAAATTTATACCCATTTTTTTGTTTAACTATTTTTTGTTAGATTTGAGATTTTAATTAGACAAGATTAGCGCTTTCATAAAAAAATCACTAACTTTGCCAAAAAACAAGTACACTATGAGTAAAAGTACATTACTTAATTATTTACCTATTCTTATTATGTTCTTAATTGCCTTGGGATTTGTTGTGGTTACTCTGGTTGCTTCTCACTTATTAGGGCCTAAAAAATACTCCAAAGTAAAATACAATGTGTTTGAATGCGGAATAAAAAGTGAGGGCGATGCCCGGCATCCTTTTGCTATCAAGTATTTTTTAATTGCGTTAATATTTGTACTATTTGATGTAGAAGTTATTTTTATGTATCCATGGGCAGTCAATTTCAAAGAATTGGGCTTGTTTGGAATAGTTGAGGTTTTTACATTTATTGCTATACTACTGGTGGGTTTGTATTACCTGCTTTCTAAAAAAGTATTGGATTGGGAACACGATTAAATATTAAAATACACATTATGTCTGATAAACCCGTTCAGAAAAAAAGTAAAATAGAAATTGTAAAGGCCCCCGATGGTATTGAGGGACCTGGCTTTTTCGCTACTACATTAGAAAAAGCAGTAGGTTTAGCCCGCAAAAATTCTTTGTGGCCCCTCCCCTTTGCCACTTCATGTTGCGGAATTGAATTTATGGCCACCATGGCTTCCACTTATGATTTAGCAAGATTTGGTTCAGAAAGATTGTCCTTTTCTCCAAGACAAGCCGATTTATTAATAGTAGCAGGTACGATTGCAAAAAAATTAGGTCCTACCTTACGTCAGGTGTATGAGCAAATGGCAGAGCCAAAGTGGGTCATTAGTATGGGTGCTTGTGCCAGTAGCGGCGGCATATTTGACACCTACAGCGTATTACAAGGAATAGATAGAATTATTCCCGTAGATGTATATGTGCCGGGGTGTCCACCAAGACCAGAACAATTGTTAGATGCTATCTTAAAGGTACAAGAATTAGCTGAAAATGAATCGCTGCGAAGAAGAGATTCTGTTCAATACAAAAAAATGCTTGAAAGTTATGGTATTCACATAGAATAAGTCATCAATCAATATTTACAAATTCATTTTTATGCAAACACAAGAATTATTAGAAAACATAAAAACAGACCTGACACAACAATTTGGCGACGTTGTTATTTCTGCTGAACTTCCTTACAACTTTCCCACTTTTGTTATAAAACACGAAAAAATCCACGATGTTTTGAAATATCTCAAAGAATCTGAAAAATGGAATTTTTTCTTTTTAACCGACCTCACTGCAGTGCAAACCGAAGATTTAAAACACTTAGGTGTTATTTATCACTTACATAATATGATTACCAATTACCGCATTCGTATCAAAACCTTTTTTGGAATAGACAAACCCGAAGTTCCTACTGTAACAGACCTATGGAAAACAGCCAACTGGATGGAAAGAGAAGCATATGATTTTTTTGGGGTGATTTTCAAGGGTCATCCTAATTTGAAAAGAATTATGAATCCTGAAGAAATGGACATTTTTCCTTTTAGAAAAGAATATCCTGTAGAGGATTTAACGCGTGAAGATAAAGATGATACAATGTTTGGTCGCTAATTAATTTTTATGAGACTAAAGCATATACCCCCTTATGACACCTTGCGAATGTTAAAGAAACATTACAAAGCAAAACCATTAAAAACAGCGGACTTTATGTAATTTACCAAACATATCTAATCTGCAGAACATCAGACATAGACAGAGAAACAATTGCCTAAACATTATTTTAATCAAAAATAAAAAATTTATTTATGATTTCTGAAAAACCGAAAAAACAAAAAGATAAATCTCTAAAAACACAAGCAGAAACCTTGCAAGAGCGCATTTTGAAAAATGAAGAAAAACAATACACCACCCTTAACTTAGGACCTACACACCCTGCCACACACGGTATTTTCCAAAACATACTGACTATGGATGGAGAATATATTGTCCATTCAGAGCCAACGGTAGGATATATTCATCGTGCATTTGAAAAGTTAGGAGAAAAACTCGCTTATCATCAAATTCGTGTTCTTACCGACCGATTGAATTATTGCTCATCACCCATTAACAACATGGGTTGGGATATGACTGTAGAAAAACTACTGGGGATAGAGATACCTAAACGCGTTCAATACATGAGAGTCATCATTATGGAATTGGCAAGAATAGCCGACCATTTGATTTGCAATTCAGTAATTGGTGTAGATACCGGTGCTATGACAGGTTTTTTGTATGTATTCCAGTGGCGTGAAAAAATTTATGATATTTATGAAAGTATATGTGGCGCCCGTTTAACTACCAATATTGGCAGAATAGGCGGCTTTGAAAGAGATTGGAGCGAAAAGACCTGGCAGCTCATTCGTGAATTTGTAAATGGATTTCCTGAAGCATTTAGAGAGTTTTCAAATTTATTGGAAAGAAACAAAATTTTTATGGACAGAACCATTGGCGCTGGAGCTATTAGTGCCGAAGATGCTTTGAGTTATGGATTTACAGGACCTAATTTACGTGCAACAGGTGTAGATTATGATGTAAGAGTAGCACACCCTTACTCTTCATACGATGAGTTTGAATTCATTATTCCTGTAGGAACAAGCGGAGACACTTACGATAGATTTATGGTAAGACAAGAAGAGGTATGGCAAAGTTTAAGTATTATAGAGCAGGCATTAAAAAAATTAGACGCATTGGAAGATAAAACTACTTTTCATGCTGACAATCCGTACTACTATTTACCTAATAAAGAAGATGTATATAACGATATGGAAAGTTTGATTTATCAGTTCAAAATGATAATGGGAGAAACTAAAATACCTAAAGGAGAAGTTTATCATTGCGTAGAAGGGGCTAATGGAGAATTGGGTTTTTATATAATTAGTGATGGCGGAAGAAGCCCATACAGAGTGCATTTCAGAAGACCTTGTTTTATTTACTATCAAGCGTATCCTGATATGATTAAAGGAAGTTTATTGTCTGATGCTATCATTACTATGAGTAGTATGAACGTGATAGCAGGAGAACTGGATGCGTGATGAAAAACCATGTAAGATTATGTTGAATGGGAAAAAAATTGCTGTAGTAGTTCCTTGTTATAACGAAGAGTCGCAAATAGGAATGGTGATTGAAACCATGCCCGACTTTGTAGATAGAATCGTTATTGTCAATGACAAATCAAAAGATAGAACCGCAGAAGTTGTAATGAAGTATATTCAAAATTATAATGCTGAAAAAAAATATATACCTGCTTTTCCAAATCCTGTTATTCCCAACAGATACAATGAAGCAGATGTTTTAGTAGAAAAGATGAATAAAGAAGAAATAAAATTCTTTGTTAAACAAGAAATTGCCAATACCAATCCTGATACAGACAGAATCATACTGATTAATCATTTGGAAAACGGCGGTGTTGGAGCAGCAATTGCAAGCGGATATAAATGGTGCAAAGATCATGAAATAGATTGTGTGGCAGTAATGGCCGGTGATGGGCAAATGGATCCATCAGAATTAGAGAGCATTTGTATGCCTGTGATTAATGATAACATTGATTATGTAAAAGGAAACAGGTTAAGGCATCCAAGTGCAAAATATATTATTCCAAAGATTCGTTTTTTTGGCAATTCCATTTTGTCTATACTTACCAAAATTGCATCGGGTTATTGGAGAGTATCGGATACTCAAACGG
>JAOABO010000077.1 GCA_026418315.1 Bacteroidia bacterium | reverse complement strand
GCCGCCGGTAGCACATTTATTTTTCAGTGTTTTCCCAAGTATTTCCAAATCTTCTTCTTTTCCAATGAAGCCAGTAATTCTACTTACAAATTTATTTCCGCCCAATCGGTCTAAATGTATTTTAAGATGTTGCTGGGAAGCAGGCAGTGTTTCAGGTTCTTTGTCTGAGTTGTCTTCAAGATATTTTTTTAAGTAATCGGGGTTAGTAGAATATACAATGGAACCGGAATTATTTTTTTTATTCTTTGACATTTCTGTAATTTTTCAGAATAAACACAAATATACTCACAGAAAAAACAAATATCAAAACTAATTGAAAGAATGAAAAATATATGGGGGTACGTGTTTTTTCGCCGTTGGTAGGGGTTTGTATAGTAGGCATTAAAATGTTTTTGGATTGATTTTTTCTTTTATTCAAGCTATCT
Organism: Bacteroidia bacterium; assembly: GCA_026418315.1. GTDB lineage: Bacteria > Bacteroidota > Bacteroidia > B-17B0 > Aurantibacillaceae > BPGX01. The sequence goes on along the minus strand of JAOABO010000077.1, from coordinate 8,240 downwards.
TCTAATTGCAAATAGAGATTAAAATATTTTGAAGCATTGTGAAAATCATTACAATAAAGATAATAATTTACTTTTTCACTGGTAAGGAGCTTTTTACCTTCAAGATATTGAAGATGATCAATAATAGAGTCCGCAAGGTCTATGAGCGACTTGGCATAGTTTAACTCATGTTTTTCCAAATGCAATTCAATGGAAGTAAGGTAAGCATCGGCTAAGCCAAAGTAATTTTCTGTTTGTTCGTAGGCATTAAACGACTGATAAATATAATGGGAAGCACTGTCTATTAATCCTGAATGAATGAACATGGCAGACAGATTATTCAGACACATCGCTTCTTCTTCTAACATCTGATATTCCTTTGCATAATACAAAGCCAGCTTTAAATGGTTACGGGCGTTGATAGTTTGACCTATACCAAATTCTTCAGAAGCAAGATTCATCAAAGCTCTGACTAAAAATTTTTGATTATTGACTTTATGAAATACTCTAATGGCTTCTTGGTAATATTCTATTGCAGAATAAGTGTAACCCATATCAGATAGAGTATTTCCAAGATTAATAAATATTTTTCCTTTCAGTTCGTCATTATTCGTGTATTTCAGGGCTTTTTCAAGTTCCACAAAAGATTTTAAATATTCATTTTTTTTGTAATGTACAACACCTTTTAGATTAAAACTTTTGGCCATCCATTCTTTTTTGCCAGCCAGCTGAGATATTTTCACTAGTTTGTTAATTAGTAGCATTGAGGAGTCGGGATTTATATTTCTCAGATTGTATGCTTTTTCATAAGTGAGTTGAAATTCTATGCTATCATTTTTGGTTTGAGCCATTGTAAAGCAGTAAGCTATAATCAGAACAGAGCAAAAAAACAGAGTACGCATTATTTTATTTTACATAGATTTGCAGGGTGCAATATACAGATAACAACAGCAATATGGAACTAATATTTACAATCAGTCAAAAAAATCCTGTTTCACATTATATTCATGTAAAACTTCAGATACAAAATGTTAATCAAAAAAAAATATCTTTACTCTTGCCAAGATGGAGGCCAGGTAGATATGAAATGGGGAATTTTTCAAAAAACATTCAGAATTTTTATGCTTATGATAGTAGAAACAAAAAGTTACTTGTATTAAAAACCAATAGTTATACCTGGGAAATTTTTAATGATAATCAAGATAAAAACATCACTATTGAATATAATTATTATGCTAATGAATACAATGCAGGGGCTTGTTTTTCAAATGAAAGTATATTGTACTTCAATCCGGTTCACTTACTGATGAATGTTGTAAACACGAATGAAAAACAAAAAATAAAATACACGATTATTGTAGATGTTCCAAAAGATTACCACATCATTACTTCATTAAATTGTAAGGGTAACAAAATTATTTCTGATAATTATGATGAACTGTTGGATAGCCCTATTGTTGCTACTAAATATGTCAAAAGTTTTTCCTACAAAATTGATGAATATAAATTTTTTGTGCATACCATTAATTTGCACGACAAATATCTTGATGAACAAAAAGTAAAAAAAGATTTTACTCAATTTACCAAACAAATATTACAATTTTGGGGAACTGCACCATTTAAAGAGTATCATTTTATTATTCACTTGCTACCTTACTCATACTATCACGGAGTTGAACATCTGAAAAATACAGTCATTGTTTTAGGTCCATATCATCAAATAATGAATAAATTGTATGACGAACTGCTTGGAGTATCCTCGCATGAATTATTTCATGCATGGAATATTAAAACCATTCGTCCCAAACAAATGTTTCCGTATAATTACTATACCGAGAATTATTCTGAACTTGGCTTTATATATGAGGGATTTACTACTTATTATGGAGATAAATTATTATGGCAAAGCCATGTTTTTGATGATGAAAAATTCTTTAAATGCATCAATGAACGTTTGAGCAGACATTTTTTGAACGGTGGAAAGTATTCTCAGTCCATTTTAAATTCAAGTATTGATAATTGGGTAGATGGCTATGCCCAGTATGCGCCGCATAAAAAAGTTTCTATTTATGATGAAGGATGCATCATAGCAATGATGATGGATATGTATCTGATATGGAAAACCAATAAAAGAAAATCACTCAGAGATGTTTGTCTTAAATTATATGACAATCAAATAAATTACCATTTACCTTACACACTTGAAACTTTTATTCAAAGTTTTTTAGAATTTACCAAAGATAAAACAGATATGGCGTTTTTTGATTCAACATTATTCTTTCCAAACAATTTGCTTCCATTATTTGAAAAACTCATCAGCTATTTTGGAATGTATATTGATTATCAGGAAAGTGAACATTGGTGGGAGAGATATTTTGGCCTGAAAGTATCCGAAAATAATGGAAAATATATTGTTTCTCAAATTTTGCCTGAAAGCCCTGCCTATTCAAAATTATCTTTAGACGATGAAATTATAGCAGTTAATCAGATAACTGCAAAAGATATTTTTTCGGATAAAAATAATTGTCATTTACAGAAAATAGAGCTGACAGTGAATAGATTTCATAAAATACAAAGTATTCAACTTTCTTCAGAAAGAAACAAAACCTTCTATCAAAAACTCTACTTAAAGCACAAAGAAAATCCATCTAAAAAAGAGATGGACTTTTTTATACACTTAAAGAAAATGTAAATCATGCGATGCCTTATTCAACGAGTATTGGAAAGTAAAGTAATAGTTAATAATAAAACAGTAGGAGAAATTAATCAAGGTTTGCTTGTGTTTGTAGGAATAGGAATGAACGATACAGAAAAAGATGTGGAATGGATGGCTAATAAAATTGTCAATTTAAGAATATTTAATGATGAAAATGGTAAAATGAACAAAAGTATAAAAGATATAAATGGTGATGTATTGATAGTAAGCCAGTTTACCTTATACGGCAATGCTCAAAAAGGGAACAGACCATCGTTTACAAAAAGTGCCCCGCCTGATATTGCAGAAAATCTGTATAATTTATTCATACAAAAGTGTGAAGAGTTGGTAAATAAAAAAGTTGAAAGAGGAATTTTTGCAGCGGATATGAAGGTGCATTTAATTAATGACGGACCTGTTACTATATGGTTGGAAAGTCATGCTAATTAGCTAATTGATATTAAAGGGATTTTTATTAATTTCTCATAATCTGTAATATATTTTTTGTTTTACTAATTTTCAATAAAAGTAACCTTCTATTTGAATAATTTGTTCTAAATTTGCAAGTGTTTTTGGTATGAATAAAGTTTTGGTTATAGATGATGAAAAAGCCATTCGTTCAGTAGTAAAAGAAATTCTTCAGGCAGAAAATTTTATGGTGGACGAATGTGCCAATGGTGCAGAGGCCTTGGAAAAAATTCAGAAAGAAAAATATGATATTTTATTGTGCGATATTAAAATGCCAAAATTAAATGGTGAAGAATTGTTTCAAAAAATACAAGAATTTCAGTATCCAACTGCTTTTATAGTAATGAGTGCCCACGGAGATATTGATACGGCGGTTAATTTTATGAAAGCAGGTGCTTTTGATTATTTACAAAAACCCTTTTCTTTGGAAAAATTAATATCTACTTGCCGCAATGCGTCTAACCGAAATCAATCTTTACAAGAAAAAAACAAAACTAAAAGTAAAACAAAAGCCCATACCCTTGAAATGCCTGAAATAATAGGGCAAAGTGAAGCTATTCAAAAAGTTCTGAAAATGATTGAAAAGGTGGCGATGAGTGATGCTAAGGTTTTAATTACAGGCCCTAATGGCTCAGGCAAAGAATTGGTAGCAAAAAGAATACACGCTTTATCTCATAGATCAAATGCACCATTTGTTGAAGTAAACTGTGCAGCTATTCCGTCAGAGCTTATAGAGAGCGAATTATTTGGTCATGAAAAAGGTTCTTTTACCGGTGCGGTTAACCAAAAAAAAGGAAAGTTTGAACTTGCTCATAATGGAACATTATTTCTTGATGAAATAGGAGATATGAGTTTATCTGCACAGGCCAAAGTTTTACGCGCCATTCAAGATAATAAAATACAAAGAGTGGGAGGCGAGAAAGATATAGAGGTCAATGTCCGATTAATTGCAGCAACTAATAAAAATTTAAAGGAAGAAATTACTAAGCAAAATTTCAGGGAAGATTTATATTATCGCTTAAATGTTATTCATATTCACGTCCCTTCACTCAACGAGCGAAAAGAAGATATTCCTTTGTTAATAGATTATTTTTCCGAACAAATAAGTAAAAATCAAAATGTTTCAAAAAAAATATTTGATAAAAAGACCATAGAGTATTTTCAGAATATACATTACAGTGGTAATGTAAGGCAGTTGAGAAACATGATAGAGAGAATTTATGTGTTGGTTCAAAAAGATTTAGTGAGTATAGAGGATGTTGAATTGTATTGTTATGAATTCTAGCGTGGTTGAATATATTCCAATTAAGAAAAAAGCCAGTTTATTTGGAGAATTTTCTTTAGATGCTTACCCCAATTTTAATCCAATTGTTGATAAGCCCAAGAATCTTGAAAAAGTTACCTTGGAGCAAATAGATAACCTTCAAATTGCTTTCATTGCTACTACTGGCCGCTCTGCCTCTACATTACTTGGAATCATGCTTATGATGAGTGAACAAGTCATTTTTACCTCTGAAGAAATTTTTCCCATTATTCTCAAACAGAAGTATGGTAAAATAAGGAGATGGACTGAACAAGACGTAAAAAACTATTGCGATGATTTTGTGTTGATGAGTGAAGGAAAATTGTATCCACTTTTTTGCGGTAAATCAATTCTATACGAGTTATTAATAAAATTTAAAGAGCATTTAAATTATGAAAGAGTGATTCGTATATCTTACCTTTCTTTCGGTGTAGGAAAAGACCTATCTAAAATAACAACTATAGTTGATAAACAATTGCGGTATTATTTATTTCATAGATACTTGAGTTTGTTTCCGAATTCTAAAGTGCTTTTGTTGGTAAGAGACCCAAGAGATAATGTATACTCAAAATATCATAGGGCTATAAGAAAAGCCATTGAATTAAAACCTTGTTTGTATATTTATACTTGGAAATTTGCATTTGAAAAGTACCTAAAATTATTACAACAATACAAATGTGACTATCTGATAGTTAATTATGAGAGATTGATAAACGATAGTCAAAAGATCATGCAGGATATTTCTGCATTTATTTCTGTGCCTTATACAGAAAAGTATTTTGAATATCCTACAATAATCCGGTATTTCTTTGAAAGTATTAAACATCCCAAGTTAAAAGAGCATTTTATGATTACTCATAAAAGCTTAACTCAACCTATTTCGCCACAAAAAGTAAATGAATGGAAGAATTATATGAATGATAAAACAATTACCCATCTTGTTAATATAACATGGACTGGAACTCAAAGTATAGCGGAAAGATTAAAATACCAAAAGCATAGCGATTTTCAACCAACATTTGCAGGTTGTCTAAAGATTATACTAAAAATAAAAATAAGTGTCATTTTTTCGTATTTGTATTTTAATTTGTTCCCGTTTTGTCTAAAAAAAATTATCAAAACAAAGAAGTATCCATATAGAAGGAATTCTGAAACTGCTTATGACAAGTTCTTAAAACAAGGATATCTTTAAAAAATAATCTATGAACTTTTTTACTAAACAGCTATCTCACCAGCTTAACATTGCTCCCTCTCAAATCAATGCAGTACTTCAACTCTTTGAAGAGGGCTGTACCATTCCTTTCATAGCCCGTTATAGAAAAGAAAAAACAGGCGGATTAGATGAAGTTCAAATCTCTGAAATCAAAGATGGATTTGAAAAATTAGTGGCTCTTGAAAATCGCCGCAATACTGTTCTTAAAAGCATAGAAGAACAAGGAAAACTTACCGACGAACTTAAAACTAAAATTCTTGCCGCAGAAACATTACAACAACTTGAGGATTTGTATTTACCCTACAAACCTAAAAAGAAAACCCGCGCCAGTATTGCAAGGGAAAAAGGCCTGGAACCTTTGGCATTACAAATTCTTCATCAAGAAGACATAGATGTAATCACTGAAGCAGCCAAATACATAGATCCTGAAAAATCAGTCAACACAATAGAAGATGCTTTACAAGGTGCCAGAGATATTATTGCTGAAATCATTAATGAAAACACAGAAGTGCGTGAAAAACTAAGAACTACCTTTTATGAAGAAGCTACTATAACTTCTCGTGTAATGAAAGGTAAAGAAGAGTCAGGTATCAAATACAAAGATTATTTTAATTGGTCTGAACCTTTAATGAAATGCCCATCTCACCGAATGTTGGCTATGCGACGCGGTGAAAAAGAAGATATATTGTATTTAGACATCAGCATAGATGAAGCACACGCCCTTTCTATCATAGAAAACATTATCATTAAAAAGAAAAATCATCCAACCACTGAACAATTACAATTATCTATTCAGGATGCATACAAACGGTTGCTTCATCCTTCATTAGAAACAGAATACCGCCTGCTTACCAAAGAAAAAGCCGATTTAGAAGCCATTAAAGTGTTTGCCAGCAACTTGCGGGAATTATTGATGCAATCACCATTGGGTAATAAACGTATATTAGCCATAGACCCTGGTTTTCGCACAGGATGCAAGGTGGTGGTATTAGATGAATACGGCAATTTACTCGAAGACAATGTTATTTATCCGCACGAACCCAAACGACTGACTACAGAATCTGAGCAAATTATTTTGGCACTGGCAGCCAGGCATCGCATAGAAGCCATTGCTATTGGAAACGGAACAGCATCGCGCGAAACTGAGCAATTTATCAGACAAATAGAAGTATTACCTAAAACCATTCCTGTTATTGTAGTTAATGAAGCAGGCGCTTCTGTATATTCTGCATCAGAAGTAGCCAGAGAAGAATTCCCGGACAAAGACGTAACAGTGCGTGGTGCGGTTTCCATTGGCAGAAGATTACAAGACCCCTTAGCAGAATTGGTAAAAATAGACCCTAAATCCATTGGAGTAGGGCAATATCAGCACGATGTAGATCAAAGTTTACTGAAAGATAAATTAGACGAAGTGGTAATGAGTTGTGTAAATGCGGTAGGTGTAGAACTCAATACTGCTTCCAAGCAGTTACTCTCTTATGTGTCAGGTATTGGCCCTACATTGGCTCAAAATATTGTAGAATATAGAAAAGAAAACGGACCATTTAAAAAACGTCAGGATTTACTCAAAGTTCCTCGTTTTGGAGAAAAGGCATTTCAGCAAGCCAGTGGTTTTTTAAGAATCAGAGATGGCCAGCATCCATTGGACAAAAGCGCTGTGCACCCCGAAAGTTATCCAATAGTAGAAAAAATGGCAAACGATTTGAATTGTACCATCGACGATTTACTGAATAATGCGGAGCTTCGTAAAAAAATAAAATTGGAAAATTACATTACAGAACAAGTAGGACTACCCACTTTGCAAGACATTATGAGTGAATTAGAAAAACCAGGCCGAGACCCGCGTAAAACATTTGAAGTATTTCAGTTTGATGAAAGAGTACACACCCCCGAAGATTTAAAGGTAGGAATGAATTTGCCCGGCATAGTTACCAATGTTACCAACTTTGGTGCTTTTGTAGATGTCGGCGTGCACCAAGATGGATTGGTACATATTTCGCACTTGTCCGATGAATTTGTTTCAGATCCGCACAGTGTTATTAAAGTAGGAGATAAAGTGAAAGTAACAGTGATAGAGGTTGATTTAATACGAAAAAGAATAGCACTATCTATGAAAACAAATCCATTTGAAAATACCAAAACAATAAAAGGTACTAAATCAGTTTCTAAATCAGCTGAACATCTGCACATAACTGATGAAAACGCTTTAGACGCTCTGTTAAGTAAATTTGGAAAGAAGTAAATTTTATGAATGATAAATCCATCTCTCATTTTTATTCTACATTATTTGAATACAACTATCAATCTAATTTGAAAATTCTTGATGCAATTGAAAAACAACCCACTGCTTTTCCGCAAAAAGTTTTTTTTCTTTATAGCCATATTCAAAATGCCCACCATATTTGGAACGGAAGAATTTCAGGTAATTTGAGTACCTATAATGTGTTTCAGATACATCCTTTAGAGCAGTTACGTCAATTAAATGAAGAAAATTTTCACTTATCATTTAAACTCATTCAAACGACAGAGTTAGATAAAGAAATTCTCTACTCTACTTCTAAAGGAGAGAATTTCTCCAATAC
>JAOABO010000076.1 GCA_026418315.1 Bacteroidia bacterium | reverse complement strand
CCACAGTCCTGCCCACTCGTAGTAGTAGCGTTTGATGTCGCGGCCGCGCAAAATGGGCTTGATGATGGCTTCAGTACGTTTTCTTTCCTCTTCATCCTTACAATTTGCTAATATTTCGTTACGTTTTTCGGTGGTAATGATAAATGCTTCGTTTAAGCCGGTTAAAACACCTCTGTATATTTTCACATCCCATTCTTTCAGGGGCTTGCCAATGCTCTCTATTTTTTCTTTGAGCCGTTGCTCGGCACTGCTGCCTATGAACCAACTTTGTTCCGATAATTGTTCTAATATTACCGATTGACTTTCTAACTGGTCATGTATATTTATTCCGCTCTCTTGCTTTTGTAATGTAAGTGCTTTTAGAGAAAAAAGTTGGGAAGACAAGCGGTGTTTTTGTAATATTAAAATATTTGTATCTACTGTTGCATTTTCAAATACATCTGGACCTAAATCAATTAATAGCAATGGTTGATATAATATAAAAAATTGACGAAGTTTTTCTCCATAAGCTGCTCGCATCCATTTGTTGGAAGTGATATAGCACAATATTCCTTTGTCTTTCAATAATTGTATTCCTCTTTCATAAAACAGTGCATATATATCTCCTGTACGAGCAAAGGTTTGATATTTTTGATTTTCGTATTTTTTGGCCAATTTGCCACCGTCTTTTTGCAATTGAATATATGGTGGATTACCTATTACAATATCCAGTCCATCTTTTATTCCAAACATTAATGCGGGATGAAACCAAGTGTTGGATTTCTCAGTATTGAATGGATCAAATTCACTAAACCAATTTTTTTGTTGTTCGTTTAAATAACCTGATTCTAAAATTCGCTTTTTAAGTTCAAAAAAATCTTTTTTAATTTTCTCTTTATCTTGCGGTAATGTGGCTTCAAAATACTTATGCATCAGAGTATGCAATTCTTTTTCATAGTCATTACCCATAAATTGTATAGGGCCAAAATTTATCAATGCGTCTGCAATTACCAGTTTCATATCTAAGTTGGGCAAGGGATGAATATGATGGGGCTCTTCATCTACTAATAATGAAATAAAAAACCTCAACTTGGCTATTTGTATGGCAATGGGCTGAATATCTACTCCATACAGGCAATTTTCAATCAAATGTAGCTTTCGGTTGTAGTCGTCGGCTTTTTCCTCTAATTTTTGTTTCAATTCTTCTAATAGAGTAATCAGCTCTGCGTTGGGTTGAATAAAGTTTTTTTTGAGTTCTTCAAAGGGTTGTAGTTTAATGTTTTTGAAAATGTCGTTGTTGGGATCTAATTTTTGAAGTACCCATGTCATTTTGTGCAACATACCTACTAAAAAAGCCCCACTCCCACAAGCGGGATCAATAATTTTACAATTCAATAAAGATTGAACTATTTGCTTTTTTTCTTCTTCATTTAATTCTGGTACATTTTCTGCAAAAGATATAATTTCGTATAATTTATCTTCCGGGACATTAGGGCATTGCTCTTTAAGGTAATAAAATAAGGATTGATCGCACATAAAATCTACCACCTCTCGTGGGGTATAAAAACTACCGGTGGCTTTTCTGGCTGTTTGAGCCGTTTCAGGATTATACGATGCCAAAAGATTTTCAAATACGTTTCCTAATAATTCAGGATCTAATGCTACATCGCTGTCTATAGAAGAATTTTCATCTACCGTAAAATTAAATGTATTCAGTATATTGATAATACCAGGTTGTTTGTCGTTGTTGTTGAACATTAAAAAGTTTGGAAATTTGGGCTGATTTTCTTTTTTGTCTGAGAAACCATCAATACGAATAATAATGCCTCTATCATCATCATCTGCTTTTATGTAAGCATCTAAGCAATCAAATAAGCCACCATTCAAAAAGGGTATATTTTTGAATAAGCAAGAAAACACATCAGGGTCTTTTACTAATTGATGATGACGAAAAACATGATGGTTCATAAAATCGGGGTTCTTACCGTTTTTTATATATTCTCGTCTGAATTTTCGCTTATTAGGCGGTGTATTAAGAGTGGCAAAAAACAAGTTTTGTAAAATAGCAAGGTAATAAGAAGATGAGTTGGGATCTAATTCATCTTTTAGTATTTTTTTTACTTCATTTTCTTTAAAGATGGTTTCAGGAACAATGCCTTTAGCTTTCATAAACCAAATAAACATCAAACGAGTAATAAAGCGGATAATTTGACTATTTCTTCCATTAGGTTCTTTTTCTGCATCTTGCGGGAATTGAACATGTTTCAAAGCCCAGTAATACCAGTTTTCTAACAATTCATAAAATTCTTTAGTAACAGGTTCTAGTGCAAAGGCCTTTTTGACTTCATCCAGGTTTTGAAAGTTGCATTTTCCAAATTGTGTTAGAAAAGTTTTATTAGATGTATGGGGTGAAACAAAAAACGTAAATCGTTTGTAGTAATTCAATTTTCGCCGTGTACCATAATATTCTGAATAAATCAAAGAAACACGAAAACCATTTTCTGGATTATTGACAAATATGAAAAGACCTTGGTCGCTAATAAGATGGTTGTATTTGAGTACTTGTTTAGCAATGTCAAATTGATATTTTTTTCCAATACGTTCATTTATTTGTGTATTATCTTTGAGTTGTACAATAAAAACAGGTAAATTAATTTTAGAAGAAATGAATTCAAAATCCCCGAGTTGTAAAGCAGATTTTACCTGACTTTGCAAATTGACATTTTGCCAATTATGAATATTCAATTCATTTTTTTGTAATGAAAAATAATCTTTCGTGGTGAAGAAGTTTTCCCACTCTTTTAAAAAGTTATCAAAATTTTGAAAGAAACGATTTAGTTCTATGTTTTGTTCCATAAAATTAATATAGTTTTCAATTTATCATGAAGAAGCAGAGTTAAGTAAATGAGTTGCTTGGTTCTCTATACTAACAATCACTTCTGCAGAAGTGTTATTAAAATGTGCTAATTGAGTAAAATATTCGTTACCTAAATCATCAATAATTTTTTTAAGGTCGTGAGTATTTTTAATTTGTGCAATTTGTCTTAAACGGTAGTCGGATAAGGTGCCATAATGCAAAAGGTCATCTATTAGTATTTCAATATAGTCCTTGTAATCTAAAAATTCTTGGTTATTTATAATGGATCTCAAGTTATTCAATGCTTTTTTGAAAATGGTTTGTTCGGATTCGGGTCTATGAAATTGTGGAGTATAAGCAAGAGAAGTTTCGTAATGTTTCCAAAACTCAGCGGATAATGAAAGAGAAGGGGTCTGAGGTTCGGTTTTTATTTTATCCCATATTTCTTCAAAAGATTTTATGCTTATTTTTGGGGTATTGTATTCGGTGTGTACAAAGTAAATACGATATTTTTTTATAAGAGTAATAAGTTCGTTGGTATTGGATAGTTTGGCTGTTTTTATTCTTGGAGGAAAGTTGTATAAGTTTTTTACTACATTAGGGTATTGCTTTTTGTAGTTTTCAAATTCTAAATAAACTTTGGTATAAGTACTTTCTTCATCCATGTCTTCTGGGTTTTTATTGATTCGATTAAATAATTCAGATGGTGTGGGAGTTTCATCAGGAGAAAAAATTTTGGCATCTTCACCAATAGAATTATGAATCATAAACATTTTACTTTCGGTTATTTTTTCTTGTTTAATAATATCTTCCCCTTGTTCTGTAGGAAAAAAGTTCATAATATAAAGTTCATCAAATACTTTTTTTCCTATACGATTAATTCGTCCTAATCTTTGAATAACACGCACAGGATTCCATGGAATGTCGTAATTAATAACAAAACCTGCTCTGTTGAGATTAAAGCCCTCTGAAAGTTTATCGGTACAAATTAAAATGTCATAATCGTTTTTTTGAGGCCCTGAGTAGGAGGCATCAAAATTTTCCAATATTTTTTGATAAGTAGAAGAGGAAATATTTCCAACTACTATCAATGATTTTTGAAAAAGTGCCTTGTCTTTTTTCTCAAGATACTCCGCTAAATGCTTTACCGTTGCCTGATATTCTGAAAAAATAATAATTTTTCTTTTGGGGTCTTTTTTTAAGGCCTTGTTCAGTTGTTCTATAATAGCATCTGCCTTTGGGTCTGTTTGAATAAGTTGAAGTTTTTCTATATTATTTCTTATGGTATTTAATAAATTTAAGTCCTCATGAATGTCCTTCAAAAAATCGTTATTCAAATCTTCTATGCTATACAAAATTTTTGCTTTACTCGTTTCATCTAATGTTTCAAGTTCATTCATTTTTTGTTGAAATTCTTCCAAAAATTCTTCTTCATCATATTCCGATATTTTGTTTATCCATTCTCTATCTAGTATGTAGTATCCTGTTTTTTTAATGAAATTAATTACTTTATTGTGGATATTTATAAAGTTTTGAATGGTTTCATAAAAAGCACCAAAGCTACTTTCAAATCGTTTGACTAACAGGCGTCTCATTAAATTGTATAAGTTTGTTTGAAAAAGCTCATCGAATTCACTGATTTTTTCAGAAGTGTTTTTAATATATCTAAAAGGCATATAAATAGCACCTCTAAATTCTCCATGTTCAATAAAATATCTATTTATCACTTCATCATAAAATTCCGATTGTGCTCTATTTAAAAAATAGAATCCTTTTATTGGGTCTTTAACTTTAGATAATTCTAATAAATCTTTTTTATAATCCGGATGTTTTTTCAAATCCAATCGGTTTCTTCTAATCATGACGGGAATAAGTGTGTTTTTAATCTCTTCTGCCAAAGATTTCAATTTTGAATTTACTAATTTTAAAGCTTCCTCCTCTGAAATAATACTGTTTTTAGTATATTGAAAGATGTTATAAAAATATTGCAAAGATTTTTCTTTCTTCTTTTTAACAGTAGAATTCAAATTTTTTTTGATGTAAAGCAATTGATTATACAAATAACCATAATGGTCAAAGATACTCTCTAAATCAGGATTAAGGGAAATACTCGATTTTTTAGGTGTAATAAATAATTTCAATAAAGAAAATATATCGGACGGACGATTATTAAAAGGAGTAGCAGTAAGCAATATTACTTTTTTATTTCTACATATTTCTTTTAATAAGTCATAAGATTGGGTATCTTGATTCCGAAAGCGATGGGCTTCATCTATAATCACTACACTAAAATCTTTTATTTTCTTGACTAACTTAAAGACATCCTCTAATTTTCCGAGAGAATGGGCTTCCCATCCTATAGCAGACAGACCAAAATCTTCTAAATATTTTTTCCAACCAGCTGTTTTTGTATCGTCTCCAATTAAACCCGGTGGAGCTATCACTAATCCTCTTTCTTTTAATTCATAAGCAATAGCACAAGCTATAACAGATTTTCCAAGCCCAACAACGTCTGCAATTATAACGCCGTTATGTTCCTCTATAATAGAAAGCGCCTGAGCAATAGCATCTAATTGATATTGAAAAGGCGTGTACCCGGCTCCCCTCAACTTTTGCTTAATACTTTCACTAATAGGTTTTTTCTTAAATGAATCTATGTATGTTTTTAAAACATACAGATATGCTTCAAATGGAGTAATTTCTTTAATTAATGTTTCATTCTTAAATACTTCAATTATTTTCAGATGTTCGTCTTCTGTAAAATGAATTGAATTATTCCACAATTGATCAAAATACTTATTGGCTTCGCTCCAACCAAAATCCCGAATGCATACATTGAACTCCTTTTGTTCTTTTAAACCTGCTTTAGTAAGATTACTGCTACCGGTAATGTAAAATCCTTCTATTAAATTTTGATGCTCTTTATTCATTTGGAAAATGTATAACTTGGTATGGTTGGGTTCTCGGGTCTTTCTAATTTCTATTCGTTTCTCTTTAATCAGATTTAAAAATGTGATTATATTCTGATGAAATTCATAATTGTCAAATATCGGGTGTGTGAATATTTTTCTAATAGAGTCATAATACCTTTGTTTTATTGTAGCATTGTTCTCTCTGTTTTGTGTTTTTTCAAATTCTATAATATAACCATCTTTTATATCAGAATCCAATCCTATTAATATTTTGAGTTTTAAATGTTCATTAGATTGAATTTCATTTAATATCTCTTCCATTCCACCAAAATAAAAATAACCAACTAATATTTTTATTTCATGACAATACTTAATACGTTGTTTGATAGTATCTGATAATGTAGTATAATCTTTATCATTGGTTATGAACATGACAATTTTTGCTCAAATATACACATCATATTTATATACATTTGTCCCAAAACGGCTATGCAAAAATTATTAATTAAAAATATTCATACCTTGCATCAGGTTAGAGAAAATATAACCACACCTATAAGAGGAGAGGCAATGAAAGAAGTACCTGTTTTGCACAATGCTTGGTTAGCCATTGAAGATGGTATTATCGTAGATTATGGAAATATGGAAGAATTTCCCGGCATTAGTGATTGGAAAAATTTGGAAGTAATTGATGCAGAAAATAAAAATGTATTTCCATGCTTTGTAGATGCTCATACACATTTAGTTTTTGCAGGAAATAGAGAACAAGAATTTGTATGGCGACTGCAAGGCATGAGTTATCAGGAAATAGCACAAAGAGGCGGCGGCATTTTGAACTCTGCCCAAAAATTAAGAGAAACCGCCGAAGTAGAACTTTTTGAACTTGCTCAACAGCGTATTCGGCTCCTCATCAAAATGGGCACAGGAGCTATTGAAATTAAAAGTGGCTACGGACTCAATACCGAAGCCGAATTAAAAATGCTACGCATTATTAAAAAACTAAAAGAACATTTTCATATTCCCATCAAATCTACCTTTTTAGGTGCCCACGCCATTCCATCTGAATATAAAAACAATAAAGAAAAATACATTGAGATTATTTGTAATGACATGCTTCCTAAAATTGCAGATGAACAATTGGCTGATTTTATAGATGTATTCTGTGAAGATGGCTACTTTACAGCAGAAGAAACAGAATACATCATAGAAAAAGGAATACATTATGGATTGAAAGGCAAGATACACGCAGAGCAACTCTCACACAGCGGCGGTATTGAAATTGGTGTAAAGACAAAATGCATATCTGTAGATCATTTGGAATATGCCACCGACAAAGACATCCAACTACTAAAAAATTCCACTACCATACCCGTCATTTTGCCTGGTGCTGCCTACTTTCTGAACTTGCCGCCAGCACCTGCCCGACAAATGATAGATAATGATTTACCACTTGCCATTGCTTCCGATTTTAATCCGGGAAGTTCTCCATCCGCTAATATGCCTATGATGATGAGTTTAGCTTGTGTCATGAACCGTCTTACACCATACGAAGCATACAACGCAGCTACCATCAATGCCGCATTTGCTATGGATACTCCTAATGTCGGATGGATAGGCATAGGGAATTTTGCCAATTTTTTCATTACGGATAAGTCAGTTACACCTGTTACTTTTGCTTACCATTTTGCACATCCACTCATAGAACAAGTTTTCATCATGGGAAAATCAATATCTTAAAAATAAAATTATGCTGCAACATCGCTACTCTACCAAACTTAGTGTAAACATTAACAAAATAGCGCTTATTCGTAATTCCAGAAAAGGCAACACCCCCAATGTACTCAAAGCTGCTTTGGATATTGAACGTTTTGGTGCCGATGGCATTACTGTACATCCAAGGCCAGATGAGCGTCATATTAGGTATTCGGATGTTTACCAATTAAAAGAAAATTTGAAAGTAGAATTAAATGTAGAAGGTAATCCTCAAGAAAAAAAATTTGTCCAACTTATTGAAGAGGTCAAACCCGCACAAGTTACACTGGTGCCTGATGCTGCCAATCAACTTACCTCCGACCATGGCTGGGATACTATTCAATACAAAGATTATCTGACAGATATAGTGAAACACTTTCAATCCTTGGGCATACGAGTATCTATTTTCGTCAATCCCGATATTAAAATGATAGAAGGTGCCGCCAAAACAGGAACCAACCGAATAGAACTTTATACCGAAGTATATGCTAAAAGTTATTTTACTGATAAAGAAAAAATTATTCTACCTTACAAAGAAAGTGCTTACAAAGCCAAAGAATTTGGCATGGACGTAAATGCCGGACACGATTTAAATTTAGAAAACCTTCGCTATCTCAAGCACAACATTCCCTTTTTGGCAGAAGTATCCATTGGTCATGCACTTATTTCAGATGCTTTATATTACGGACTTGAAAATACAGTGATGATGTATAAAAGATTACTAATGGAATGATTTTTTTCAGTAATCAAACCACTTAAAAAATACCCAACAATTCTTTAAAATAATTTATTTTGTTCCAATAAACTGAAAAGAATTTCCAATAGAAACATCGACGGTATATTGAGCGCCCATTACAGTAAATGAAATAGAAGAACTCTCAGATGTGTTGGAAGTGCCAATGTACCCATTTACTCCACTTGCGCTGAGAGAACCAATAGTATAAGTGGCAGAAGGGGCTTGAATTTTGACGCTGGTACAAGAAATTTTTGTGATGCCTACATTGGAATTCGTAAATGGAATGGAATTTTGAACTCCATCTCCAAAATAAATACCTGTTTGTTCATCTTTAAAGCAAGTAGTAACAGTCGGTGAATTATTATTACTTGAACCACTCTCTTTTTTCTTACACGATGAAACAACAAGTACAACAAAAAAAATAAATATTATTTTTTTCATTACACTAATACTGACACCAACAAAAGCCAATAT
>JAOABO010000075.1:5397-8808 GCA_026418315.1 Bacteroidia bacterium | reverse complement strand
ACCTAGCAGATATCGTATATTAACTGAAAGTGTTTTGTAAAAAACCTGTGTACCAACTTGAGTAAAGAAAAAATTCTTTCTCAAAGTATCCGGAGAATAATTATATCCTGCACGTATTGTAAAATAATACCTCAGTTCTTTTTCAGGAGAATACACGTTAGTATTAAATCCAAGCCCTCTTGAATGAATAGAGAATTTTCTAACATAAAAAAGATTGTAAAAACCTGAGTAACTTAAGTTGCCAAATTTTGTTCCTAGCAGCTGATGAAACAATTCGTTATTCATCTGATAATCAAAATAATTCTGTGATTCTATGATTTTATACATAAATAAATTACTTCTTAACATTAATATAGAATGGTCTTTTATCTTATAGGATAAGTTTAATAAGTTGTTGAATCTTTCCTGACGAAATACACCAAAAGTGGGAGAAAAATAAAAGTTGCTTATTTGTAAGCTCCACTTTTTAGTAAACAAGCCACTATAATTAGTACCTGCATAAAAACCAATTTTTGCAGTATCATTTTGAACTCGTCTGCTTATTCCACCTCTTATACCAAAAGAATGATTTTTCACAATTGAAAAACTGGTTTGTAAATTCAAAATATCAGCAAATAAATTGGTGATTAAACTTCTTGTATGAGCATATTGTGAATACACTCTGATTTTATTACTCTTTAAAAATTCATAATAAGTTCCCGCTGTTTGTGAAGTAGGTTGAAACCATATTTGAGGATTTTGAGAGTAAAAAACTCCTGCTTTATGAGATAAATTAAATTTGTATTCACCTCTTACGTTAAATGAACCAGGAAAAGCTCCAATCGTATATATGCCGCCATTACCAATTTGGGCAGCCATTTTAGGATTAGAATAAAATAGAAAAAAAGTAGTTTGCTTCAAAAAATTGTTGCTCAAAAAATTCTGATTAAAAAAACTCTGAAAATTGTATGCAATATTTTGATTGTTTTCCAAAGTCGCATTTCCATAAAGCCATATATTCATTGCAGGGGAAGTACCTAATATATTGTATGTGTTTACATCCATAATTAAAGGCAATCTATTGGACTGATAAATGCTACCTTGCACTTCATCATTCAGTTTGATAAATTCTAATTTAGCACCTGACTGAAATGCGTTTTTTTCATCGGGTCTTGGCGATTGAGAAGAGAAATTCAGATTATATTTTTCAGGCATACCTGTTGAATAGGGTCGGTAATTATCAATATCCAATAGCTTTTGATTTCTTTTTTCCTTTTCTTTAATGAACCTTAAATGAAAGGTAGTATCCTGCATTGGTTTCAGTGTTATTGTTTTAGTTTCAAAATTCTGATTTTTGATTGAATCTTTTACAACAATATTATTTCTATTTTTTTTCAGATTAATAATTATATCCTGATTGGTGTTTCCAAGATTAGAGGCATTTAACCTGAATGAAACGGAATCCTGATTATTTTTCAGGTATATTTTACTTACATCGGCTGATATTTTCCAAGCTGTTTTTTTATTATAAATGCTATGAAAAAAAGTAGTTCCCAGCACTTCATCAGGGTTTTCTGTATTTTGAAGAAAAACAGTTACCAATATCTGTGCATTTCCAGACACTTTCATTTTAGGTATCACACCAACAGGAATAAATATTTCTTTTCCTACTTCTAACTGATAATTTTTCTTTAAGTTTCCTAAAGGAATCCAGTCATTTGGCGCTATTATCTGCAAATTAAAGCTATATGTTTTAGTTCCCTGATTTTTGATATACAAAGTATTTGAAATAATTTCGCCTTTGTTAAACAAAACAGTGTCTTTATTGAGTTTTAAAACCAAACCATAAATATTGGGTTGTCCTTTAATTTGTAGCAAATTAAGGGAATCTGCTTTGGGTGCATTGTTTTTATCTTTATTTAAAGTATCATTTTGAGAAAAGGACATATTAATAAATACACAACAAATACTCAATAAAAAAAAGTATTTATTCAGTTTATAAAATATTCTAATGGTATGTTTGATTAAATTACTCATCATTTAAGGAATTTCTACCAAACAAAATCTTATTCTTAATTGATAAGAACCGGGTCTTAAAGCAAATGCAGGTGTAATTCTGTAATCTATATTAAAAGAAAATTCATTATAGTTGGTCAAATAACTACCGGGTCCGTTAATATGTGTACCATCACAAGGTCCGGGTAAATTTCGTACAGCAATATCAGGTATAATACTAAGAGTATCATTATTCATGTTGTTAGAAAAAGTTCTAAAAACGCCATTAAATAAAGCCGTACCACAACCATTCCATACAGACACCTCAATCAAATTGAGATTAGGAATTGTTCCACTACCGCCATAAAAAATAAGTGGCTCCCACTCATTGTTTGGTAAATGCCCATTATTTTCTACAATCATCACAAGCTTCCACTTACAAAAGCCAGGATTTATTTCGTCTATCTTTAGCCGCAATTGTGTAGCACCTGAATAAGTTATTCCTCTAATATACTCATTCATATCATCAAAAGTAAAATCAATATTGGTTCTACCATCTACATAAAACCGGCTTGTTCCGGCCACTGCATCCGAACAATTATTTGTAATAGGATTGGGACATACTTGCCCTTTCAGCACATTAATAACAACATTAATCAATAATAAGTAAAGTAATATTTTATATCTGCTTATCCAATACACTGATTTGGAATTAAATAATAATTAAATCCTCCCTTCCCTTCCTCTTTTAAGAACAGAGGAAGGGAACAAGAAGGATGATTGATTGTGATAAATTCACTATTGGTCTTCCATTAACACATACTTCACATTCATAGTATAAACACCTGGTTGTGCATAAGAGTTAGCACCGAATAAAGTAACTAAATCTTCAGGAGCACCGGCATTGGTACCAGCTGCAGGGAAAATAGCAGGTAAACCAGGTAGAATACGATAATCTAAAACATAGTAATAATTACTACCTAAAGAACCTGCTGTTAAGAATGAACCACCGTCCACTGCATCACCACCACCTCCAATGAAACCAGCAGCACCTGCAATGTATTTTTCAGTTGCAGGAGGACCTATATAAGGGTTACCTGCAGTATAATACACGCTGTTTTGCCCCGGTACCACTGCATTAGCAGGAGCAAATGGCGTGCTGTAATCTACCCATGTACCTGTTAAACCATTGGTTCTTGGGTTAGCAGGATATTGACGAATTTCAAGCAAACTCAAAGGTAAAGTATTTCTACTGTTTGGACCCCCACCCGTACTGTAAGCCATTTGTTGGTCCCAAAAAGTACCATTTTGTGAATGACCTACTGCATACAGGTCCCAAGACACGGATGAAGATACTTTTAATATAGTAGCTCCATATTTCAAAATTCCACCATAATACTCACGAATTTCATCAAATACAAATGCAATTTGGTCGGG
>JAOABO010000075.1:2423-5302 GCA_026418315.1 Bacteroidia bacterium | reverse complement strand
CTTTTAATATAGTAGCTCCATATTTCAAAATTCCACCATAATACTCACGAATTTCATCAAATACAAATGCAATTTGGTCGGGGGTTGTCATGTTTAATTGTAACACAGGTTGTAAATCCATGGTTACTGTAACATTTTTTTCATCTACGAGCTGTGCGTAGCTCAATGAGGTGCTCAACGCACCTATGCCTAAAATGATTCCTAATTTTTTCATATTTTATTATTTTAAGTTTTTTCCGATTTGCTGCCCAATCGGATATTTTAATTGTTTTTTAATTCTGCTGGCAGCTAAGCAGAAATGAGAAAAAACTCAATCCATTTTCTCTTGTAACCTTAAGGTGGAATAAAAATTTTTAACATAGTTTTTTAACTTAATTTATACGAAAATCTGTGATTCTGGTTACAAAATTATTGAAAAAAAATCAAATTAACAAATTTTTTTAACATGTTATTTTAATAGTCCTTGAATGAAAAGAAGTATTTCATTGTAAGATTGATCTATGTTTTCTGCCTTTATTTTAATTTCCTTTGCTTTCCATTGATGTTTGAACCATGTGATTTGCCTTTTGGCATATTGCCTTGTATTGCGTTGAATTTGCTCAATAACAGATTGTAAACTAATGGTTCCTTCAACATATTTCCACCATTCTTTATACCCCACAGTATTCAATGCTTTTAGATTTTTATACAAATATAAACTTCTTGCTTCTGCCTCTAACCCTGTTTCAATCATTTGTATCACTCTTTGATTTATTCTTTCATACAATTCTGAACGATTCATATTAAGAAACAAATTGACTGGTATGAAATAACTGGGCTTTTGAATCAGTTGATCGTTCAAAAAATCTGAAAATGGCCGACCTGTTTCATAAATAATCTCTAATGCTCTGCAAACTCTTGCCGGATTATGAACGTCTGCTTTTTGATAATAAAGGGGATCTTTTCGTTTTAATTCGTTTTGTAAATACAATAAACCTTTTTCTTTTAATAAATTTTTTACTACATCTTTGGTTTCGCCTGAAATCTGCGGTAATTCATTTAATCCATTCAATACTGCATTGATATAAAAACCTGTTCCACCGCACATAATGGCAATGTCTTTTTCTTTAAATATCTGTGATAACAACTGATGTACTTCTTTTTGATAATCGTAGGCAGAATAATCTTCTGTAATGGATACATGAGAGATAAAATAATGCTTTACTTCTTGCAATTGTTCTGCACTGGGTTTAGCCACACCTATATTCAGCTCTTTATATATCTGTCTTGAGTCGGCAGAAAGTATAACGGTATTGAATGTTTTGGCTAACTCAATAGCGATATTGGTTTTCCCAACAGCCGTTGGTCCTGCTATTACAATCAGATATTTTTGATTACCAGCCATTATTATTAATAAAAAACCTCATAGAACATTATTGAGTTGTTCTTTTATCTTTTCTAATGCGTCTTTCATTTCTACAACGTGTTTTTGAATGTAGTCGTCATTCGCTTTACTACCAATAGTATTAATTTCTCTCCCAATTTCCTGGGCAACAAAACTCAACTTTCTTCCCATTCCATAACCGTTTTGTATAATATCATAAAAATACTGTATGTGGCTATTAAGTCGTACTAATTCTTCATTAATATCAATTTTTTCAATGTAATAAATCATCTCTTGTTCTAATCGTTCAGTATTTATTTTTGATACATCTAAATTTTCTTTTAAAGCAGTTAAAATTTTTTCTTTGATTTTCAGTTTCCTTTCTGGTTCTCTACTTGCTACCCTGCTTTTTTCCTCCTCTATATATTTGATATTGGCAATAATGTCTTCTTCTAATTTCTTACCTTCTTTTTTTCTAAAATCATTCACTAGTTCACAGGATTTTTCAATACATCTCATTATCAATTGCTTATTTTCTTCATTCAACCAATCGTCTTCATTTTTATGTTGCTGATTATAGATATTCATGGCCTCTCTGAAAAGATTCGCTTCTATGTATGGATTATTTTTATCAGAAAAATGCAATACATCCGCAATATTTTTAAGATAATGATAATAAAGTTTTAATTCTTCTGCATCATACAAATTCATTTTACTTTCATCTGTGTATTCTATGGTAATAAACACATCTACTTTTCCTCTTTGCAGTTGGTTTTGAATGTAATTTCTTATCTCCATGTCCAATGTTCTTAATGCCGAAGGGGCTTTCAAGGAAATATCCAATCCTTTACTGTTCAGGGATTTTATTTCTATTGTTGTTTTAATTTCTTCGTTTTTTTCTTCCCACTTTCCGTAACCTGTCATGGAATAAATCATATTTTCATTTTTTTGTATTAACTAAATAAATACCCAAAAGTACCAAACATCCTGCAAATATTTTAGTAAATGTTATGCTGTCTTTACCTAAAAGCACGGCAAATAGAGTAGCCAAAAAGGGCTGAATGTATATATACATACTTACAACCGATGTGCTTAAAAGCTTTAATCCATAAGTATTTAATAAATAAGCAAAAAAAGTAGTGGCCACCACTACAAATGCTATTGACCATATAATAGAAACCGGAATAGCCGACCAGTTCTCGTTTTGCAGGTAATAAAAAGAAAATGGTAATAGGATAATGCTGCCCATTAAAAATAACCATTTCATCACTACAATAGTAGGATATTTTTGCAACATGTCTTTTCCGTAAATTAAAAATAGTGCCCACGATGCGGAATTAATTAGAGTCATTACATCTCCTGCCCACGTATCGCTTCCAAAAGTAAAATTCCCTTTGAATAAAATAAGTACCAAAGCCCCTGCCATCCCACACAATAAACCCATCCACTTTTTCCATTCAAAGGTATTTTTACTACCATTATTAAAAATAAAAAAACTGATTATAAATACAATAAT
>JAOABO010000075.1:0-2323 GCA_026418315.1 Bacteroidia bacterium | reverse complement strand
ACTTTAATATCTATAATTAACCGAGAAACATCTACACTATCCGTACCATCGTAATATCCTCTGATGTGTCCATGTTTGTCTATTAAAGCAAAATTTTGTGTGTGAATAAAATCATCGGGTCCACCATCGCCCTCCTCTGCATTCAATAAATATCCTTTACGAGCCAATTCATACAAATGTTTTTTATCACCTGTAAGAAACAACCATTTTTTATCAAACACACCATGTTCTTCTGCATATCTTTTAAGTACAGATACACTGTCGTCTTCAGGATTAACTGTATGAGATAAAATAAGTACCTCTTTATCATCCTTAAATTCTTTATAGACGCGCTGCATTTGTTTAGCCATAATAGGACAAATGGATTTGCAGGTAACAAAAAAATAATCTGCCACATAAATTTTTCCAAATACATCTTTATTGGTTACTGGTTCATTGTATTGATTAATGAATGTAAACGAAGGAATGGTGTGCTTGGTTTTGTCGGGTAACTCTGCAGGTCCGTAATAAGGCAATTTTCGGATGGGTTCTTTGTTTTGTTTTTTCTGTAAATAAAGTAAAGCAATTAAAATAACCCCAAGTCCAATTAAAATAGGTAGTTGCAATTTTTTCATAATGATGTAGTTTTAAATTTGGTGTTTTGAAAAACAATAGCCATCCATTCATTTTTAGTGATGGTGTGTATATGTTTTAAAGATGCTATGGCAGTTATCATGTCTTGCTCATACTCTTTCAAAATTCCACTTATCAATAAATAGGCATTTTCATTCAGCATGTTTAAATAAGTAGATAAATCGTTTAATATCACATCTTTTTGAATGTTAGCAATTATGAAATCAAATTTTTTATCAGGATTAATTTGATAATATTCTTGTATAGTGGCATGTTGTACTTTCAAATTGTTCAGTTGTTCAGATGGTATGTTTTTTTGAATATTTTCCAATGTGTTTTCTACACAAATGAAATCGTTATCAATAAACATGACTTCCTCTGCTCCTAACTTTTTAGCCAATATACCAAGTATCCCGGTACCGCATCCCACATCCATCACTGATTTGCCCAATAAATTTTCCTTCAATTGAAACAATAGGTTACACATCATAAACGTAGTAGCATGATGCCCTGTACCAAAGCTCATTTTGGGTTCTATAAAAATTGGATATTCAATGTCTTTTTTGGGAGTATGAAAGGGAGCATAAATTTCGCACTGCTCATTAATAACTGCCACATCATAATTTTTTTCCCACTCCTCATTCCAGTTTTTGGGCTCCACTATTTCTTTTCTAAATTTAATCTGAGAATAATTTTTTTGAATGACTTCCATCCAATTTTCAATATCTTTATTTTGTGGAATATACGCAATCATTCCACTTTCTGTTTCCCAAAAACCTTCAAAATCATAATCTGCCAATAATGCCGTTACTTCGTCTTTATCTATATTTTCAGGAATTTCAAAAGTATATTGAACATAATTTTGCATAAACCTTAGGATGCAGCGTATATAATTTGAACAAAATCTTCTCCTTTCAAAGAAGCAGAACCTATCAATCCGCCGTCTATATCCGGCTGGCTGAACAATTGAGAAGCATTGGCAGGATTACAACTTCCACCATACAAAATGGGTATAGCATTAGCCACTTCAACATCTTTAGTAGCAAGAACTTCTCTGATAAATGCATGCATTTCCTGTGCCTGCTTAGGGGTTGCATTAACACCTGTGCCAATAGCCCACACGGGCTCATAAGCAATGATGATATTTTTTAATTCTTCTGCATTCAGATTTAAAATATTTTCTAATTGTGTTTTTACTATATTAAAATGCAATCTTTCATTTCGTTGCTCTAATTCTTCTCCTACGCAGTAAATAACTTTGAGCTGTTGCTTTAATGCTAAATTCAATTTTACATTTAATAATTCTTCACTTTCTCCAAAAATTTTTCTTCTTTCTGAATGCCCGATAATCACATACTCACATCCTACCGATTTCAAAATTTCAGCAGATACCTCTCCTGTATAAGCACCCTTTTCATAAGCACTGCAATTTTGAGCACCTAAATAAAATTTTTTCTTTTTATCTAAATACTTCTGAACAGGATGCAGAAGTGGAAAAGTAGGACAAATGACTTTGGTAACCTCATCATATTCATTGGTTTTAGAAAGTAAAAACTGTACTAACTGTAATCCTTCTTCTAATGTTTTGTTTAATTTCCAATTTGCAGCAACTATTTTTGCACGCATTTTTTTGAGGGCAAAGGTAAATAAGTTTATCTGAGATTTGTAGAAAAAAACATTCTTCTGTACATTCGCATTCAGTAATGAAAAA
>JAOABO010000074.1 GCA_026418315.1 Bacteroidia bacterium | reverse complement strand
CTACATACACATATTCACCACTTGCAAGATAATCCCTTCTTGAAAATATATTAGCTTTGACTTTTCGAATATTATGAAACTTTGTTACTGTATTACACAAGATATTGGCATTTTTCAATGTGTCCATTACTGCATTTTTATATATCACCACTTTTCCACTATCAGGAAATACTTTTGCATCTGCTGTTTTAATAAAAGGCACATTAATACATTTAATAATATAATTCTTCATACTAAATTTAGCCGCCGGTGCAAAAAACCTCAACGAATCCTGTTTAGGATGAATACTGATAAATTCAGGCCCTTCAATGTCTAAGTCATTTTCAACTTCTGCATTTATTCTTTGCTGATCATCTCCTAATTCAATATTCTCATCATCCATATACCACTTAAAGCGATCCATATAAGCAATGTACTGATTTTTATCAAACCTTACATAAGACCCGCTTCCATTAGTAACAAATTCACCTACTCTGTTATCAAAATCTATTTTGGCATTCATATTATTGGTAGAAAAAGCAAAACCTTCTTCCTGCAATGCTTTCAAATAAAAATTACATGTGTCTGAAAAGAATTTCCTTTTAGAGAAAAGTAGTTTTTGAGCGGTGATGCTGGCTATCTTTTCAAATTCTACCTTACCATTTCCTGTAAGTTGTTTTTCAGTTAAGTCCATTCTTCCTGTAAACATTACTTTTTCCTTATATGCAACAATAGGTTTTTTAATTGTTCTGGCCTGTAATAATTTATTTTTAGGGACAAAGTGTATTTGTACAGTATCTCCGTGCGCAACAGGACACTCAAATGGTGCTTCTTGTTCTGCTATATCTATTGTTTGTGCTACGCCATTAGTGGAATCAGGAAAAAATATAAAATCATCAGACCTTGCAATGGCACTTGAAAATTTAAGATCACCTGTTCCTCTTAATCCTCTGTTACTTAAACGAATTTCATTTTTATAGTTTCCAACATTTGTATAAGTATTGTATCCTTCGGGGGGGGTTTTTCTGATAAACCCTAATGAATAATCGCTCTGTAAAGTAAGAACCTCTCTGAATACGGGAAATATGCCTGCAGATGAAAAAGTTCCTTCAAATCTCAATCGCTCATTTCTGAAATTATCCAAACTATCTATTGTAAAGGGGTCAATTTTGAAGTAAAAATTATTTCTATTGTATATGCCCTTAAATATCTTTTTAGAATCATAATAAGCATAACTCTCCTTGAAGGATTGAAATATTGGGAAAGAGGGTGCTTTTCCCCAACCCGACTTATTTTTGGGTGCATCTATTCTCAACTCTCCCGAGGCATCTTCAATTTTTGTTTGCACCTGTCTGAATTTTTTTTGCCCCATCTCATCTACATCTCCTGTTTCTACATATATTTTAATGCTATCTATCGTTTTCATCTTCACCTTGAAATCATCGTAATCAAAAACGTAATCTTTTCCATGAAATTCAAATTTTCCTGAAGCCACTGTTCCGGAAAAATTAAAGTTTCTATTTTTCTTAAGTATGACCATCTGATGTTTTGGAAACACAAATACTTTTTGTGTATCGCTTAATAAAATTAATTTTACTCCATATATTCTCAAATCATAGTTCAATAAGTTAAGTATGGCATTATCTTTTCCTGGAATTACGGAATGTATAGTCAATCTATCATAATCTTTTTTATGTTTTACATAATCCATATAATCCAATAATTTTTGTTTTACTGTAATAACATCTGTTACAGGGTTGTAGAATATCAAATTAAAACTGGCTACTTTCATAATAATAGGCCGCAAATCATTTTGTAACATGTTCACATAATGCGCCAAATCCACTACTGTAAATGGCATTTTGTTATTCATATTGTAATATTCAAATATCTTTTGAACTATATTAAACCCTCCTACTTTGACCGCTTCTGACTTATCTTGTGAGTAAAAATTTTCTGACTCAAAAAATGCCTCTCCCTGAACATTAGTAGGTAAAAAATTAAACTTCATTAAGGAATCTTCTGTGTTCCATTCTACTTGCTCTACATAAATATCTACTTTATGATAAGTGTCTGTAAAGGGCGTTTTTTCAATACCTTTTTCTCCACGCAATAAAACCATTTTCTTTTTATTAATGTCATAGTTGAACCCGATATAAGGATGGTAAATACTGTCTGTCTTTAGAAACATTTTTAATTGTGCTCCATAGGCAGCAATTCTCTCTTTGTTCATAGCAAATGAAGGAGCTGCCACTTCTACAAATTTCTGATTGTTTTTTTTAAGAATAATTTTTGCAGGATTTTCTGCATTACCCATGCCTACAAATTTATCCCCACGCATTCCAAAACCTCCATCGTAATCAATATTCGGATAAATATCTTTTACTAATAATCGCTTGGAATATGAATCAAATCTTGGATAAGTTTCCTCTTCTTTTTCAGTAATGATTTTATCAGTTAATTTTCCAATTTGTGGTTTGTCAAAATACTGTTTTCCATAAAAAATAGCAGAGTCAGATGTATAAGTTCCGGTTCTGCAATCTATTATATATTTTTTAATTTGAGCATAGACATCTTCACTTAATCCTGTCCTTTTCCAGGATACTTTTCCTCCCTTACCAAATATTTTCTTTTGATTAGGATAATAAAAACCCGATGTTTCTTCTATAGCAATAGAATCATTTCTTATGTTTTTTCCTATAATATTGGTATTCGTATATTTCAATCTTGGTACACTATCATATTCAAGCACAAAATCACTGGTTTGTGTTTTGAAAATAAAAGACGCTGTATAGAATGTATTGTCTTTGTACAAGTTTTCGCACATTTCCAAAATATCCTGTAAATTTTTTATGCTGCGGCTATTTAGTGCTTTGGTAAATACAGAATAAAAATTATCAAATGTAGTTTTTGATACATTGTTATCAATTATATCATAAATAATTCGGTAGTACTTAAAAAAGTAAGGATATGGTTTCAGTTTTTTTTGCACAAACAAATTACTGGTTTCAATAATATTTTGTTTGAAAAATCCTGCAACCTGATTGTTTTTCCAACGTTTATTAAAATCATTCAAAAATTCTTCTGCTTCTTTTTTATTCCCCGTATTCGAATAAAAATACTCCTCCAGTTCTTTTACAAACTTTACTGTATCGGTTGTAAATGAAAAAGTATTTTTTTGCGCTTGTCCTAAAAAAGAAAATAAACCACTTAAAATCGTTATCAGATAAATTGCTTTGTTCATTGAAATAACTTTTTGCCAAAATTACATATAATAAAAATACACTACTTTACCGCTTATACAAAAATCAATCCACAAAGTTTTCAACATTTTTCAAATCTTTTGAAACCTTAATCTCGTTTTAATACTACATTTGCACAAAAAATATCCATGCAAAAATTTTTTCATTTTCTTTTTTTCTCCCTGCTTTGTCATTATTACACCGCACAGGTTATTAAAGATTACTATGATGCAGAACAAAAGCAAGTTAAAACCGAAATGCATACCTATAGAAACATGCCTCATGGAAAATACTTTGAATATTTCAAAAATGGTAAACTATCTACAGAAGGTTATTATTACATGGGAAAAACAGATAGTATTTGGAAGTTTTATTATGAAAACGGCCAATTAAAGGGCTTTGAAAAATACAAGAAAGGCGTTAAGCACGGAACCAACATATATTATTATAAAAACGGAAACATCGCAAGAATATCTAAGTTTTACAACGATATTCCAGATAGTACTTGGACTACTTATTTTGAAAACGGAAACATACAAAGCATAGAAAATTTTAATAAAGGTAAAAAAGAAGGTAAGTGGATTTACTACTATGAAAACAAGAACATTCAGTCAGAAGGCACATTTGTGAATAATCAAAAAGAAGGTGAAGTAAAAATTTATTATGAAAACGGAACCTTATCAGAAGTAGAAAATTACTGTCAGGGTAAGCCATGCAAAGAATGGAAAGGGTATTATTCCAATCAACAACTCAAATACATTAAAATATTTGAAGACACCATTCCAAAATTAATGGACATGTACGATGAAAAAGGAAATGCTTTAGTGAAAAACGGAAACGGAAAAATCACACTTACATACGCAAGTGGAATTATAAAAACCATGGGCGAATATCAAAACGGCTACCAAAATGGCTTATGGCGTTTCTTTCATCCAAATGGCGAACTGGACTATCAGATTACCTATAAAAACGGCATAGCAGATGGTTATTACTGTTCTTTTTATCCCAATCATAATATCAAAAGCGAAGGTTTTTACGAAAATAACCAAAAAAACGGATTATGGAAATTTTATTATGAAGATAAAAAAACTGAAATGATGGGCTATTTCAAAAATGGTAAAAGAGATTCAACATGGACATACTATTATCCTAATGGAAACATTGAGTCAACCGGTCAATACAAAGATGATAAAAAACAAGGAGAATGGAAATATTATTACAGAGGAGGACAACTGTGGCGTGTAGGCACATATAATAATGATATTAAAAACGGTCATTGGATTACTTACTTTGAAAGCGGTAAAAAACTACAGGAAGGAGATTATGTAAATGGCAAAGAACACGGACAATGGACACAATGGTGGGAAAATGGAAAAGAAAAAGACATTGGCCACTTTAATAATGGCATGCAGGTTGGCGAATGGAAGGCCTGGTTTGAAAACGGAAATCCTAATTATATTGGTTATTACAACAAAATCGGTGGTAAAGAAAAAACCTGGACGTATTGGTATCCAAAAGGACAATTAAAAGAAATCATAAGTTATGTGAATAACATCAGACATGGAAAATATCAATCCTATTACGAAAAAGGTAGCTTTTTAGAAAGCGAAGGCAAATACAGAAAAGGCCATCAACACGGAAAATGGAAATACTACTATGAAACCGGTGTTATCTTGAAAGAAAATAATTTCAAAAAAGGGAAATTAGTAGGAGAAAACATCAGTTATTATCCAAATGGAAAAATACAAGCCATTAGTAATTACAAATTGATTAAAGATAAAAAATCAGGTAAAATATCCAGTGTTCCTCATGGCATGTGGAGTTTTTTTGACAAAAATGGAAACCTTATATCCGCTATTGAATACAAAAACGGAATTAAAGTAAGCAATAGTACCATTCCTGTCGGAAAGCAAAAATAACAATATGGACATTATTGCAAAATCAACTATCATCTGTCCTATTTGCCATTATCAGAAAGAAGAAATAATGCCCACCAACGCATGCTTATTTTTTTACGAATGCGAAAATTGTCATACTATATTGAAACCGAAAAAAGGAGATTGCTGTGTGTTTTGTTCTTATGGTTCTGTTCCTTGTCCTCCCATTCAGATTAAGAATAAAAACAACGATGGCTGTTGCAACGAGTTATCATGAACTTAAAACGTACTAGTTATACTGATTGCCAATCCGTTAGATGCCGGTACATTTCTGCACACACCCCCTACACAAAACACACCTGCTCTTTGCTTTCCGTAAGTAATACTTATTCTGTTAGATTCTTTTACAAAGCCCAGTCCTATTGTATAATAATGCAAACGCAGATTGACATCAGGATTATCGTAATTGAATTGGTCAATTAAAGTCAGATAAAAATGCGATGAAGGTGTCCATTCCAATAATCCAACTGCCCAACTTCCTCCGTTGATGTCTCTATGATACGCATATCTTTCCTGTAATTCCATTCTTATAGCAGAATGCGTTTTGTATTTATATGTTACATCTATAACCCCAATGTGTGCCTGCATATTTGGAAAGCCCGCATTCGGGGAGTTAAACATCACAATATTCTTGTTGTAAAACTGGTTGGAATACATGGCTGTCATTTTCCATTTTTTATTGATTTTTCTTTGTACTTCAATAAAGAAGTCATGATAATATTGTTCTCCAACCTCGTCCCATCGGGTACTATATAAATTCATAGTAGTGGAAGTGTCAGATACAGGATGTTTTTTAAGTCCATTTGCAAATGAAAAATTGACTGTAATATCTGTACCATAAGCTCCACCCAAAAAGGTATTTTTAGGGATTTTGAACTGACATTCAGCCATCCCTCCCACTTCTCCATTAGGTTGTGTAGCATAAGGAAAAAAAGCGGGCATTAAATAAGTATGTTGCTTGGTAGTAGCAGGCATGTAATTAATAAGCAACTGCTGTAAAGTAGCATCTCTTTCACTTCTAAAGTCCATATTATCTATTCGCTTTGCCTGTAGTATCAATGCAAAACCTTTT
Organism: Bacteroidia bacterium; assembly: GCA_026418315.1. Classification (GTDB taxonomy): domain Bacteria; phylum Bacteroidota; class Bacteroidia; order B-17B0; family Aurantibacillaceae; genus BPGX01. Next base: position 2,698 of record JAOABO010000074.1, on the reverse strand, counting down.
CTTGCATAAGAAAATGAAGTAAACAATGCTTCACCAAATTTGTAATTGTACCCATTGACATAAGAAGGGTCGTTTATTTTATAGGCATACTCCGCAAAAAAATTAATACTTTCATTAATGATATTGATTCTTCCTCCATAGCATCCAACATTTTCAGGCAATATTAAATCCGGGTCTTTATCGGGCTGGTATTTACTTACAAAACTGCCGCCCAAAATAAATCTGGTTTTCCAATGTAATGAATCAAACAAGTCGTTAATGCTTAACTCTCCGTCCAATGCGCGTACAATTCCTTCGCCCAGAGTGAAGAAATTTCTTTGTCTGCCAATCATACCTTTGAAAGTAAGCCCTTTATGAGGTGTGATGATAGCGCGAGCCCCATCTAATGAATTATCATATAGCAAGCCGGGCTCATAATAAGTGCGAAACATCAACCCACTTCCAAATTGCTCATATATATTTCCAACAGTAATATCTACAAAATCAGTTTTATATCTTGCAAATCTGTACACTATTCCTTGCCCTTTGTATCTCTTATCAAAACCCTGCATAACATTGTTATACGCTTCGTACCTTACACCGGCAGAAAATTTATCTTTTTCATAAACCATGTTCCCAAATACATTTGACAACACCTTTTCAGGTACTCGGGGTGCTCCAATCAACGAATCGGGCTCATAATACTGTGCATCTATTTCAAAATTTCCGTGAATAGTCGCATCATTATTATTTTGAGAAAACGCATTTAGACAAGCAAAAAAACAAAATACTATGAACCAATGCTTATTTATCATTCGCGCTCAAATTACTGAATAATAAAGGATTTATACAAATTTAATTTTTTATGAATTTTCCAAAATAACATTGCCCTTTCTCATTTTTCAGCACTATAAAATAAGTCCCAGCCCTTAAATTTTCTATATGAATTTTTTCTCCTGTTTTTAATCTCAAAGTTCTTATCAATTTCATATCCGATGAATAAATTTTTGTATCATACATATCATTTCTGTTAGTGGATAATTCAATACTTATTATATTGTCAGATGGATTAGGATAAATTTTGATTTCCTGCATTTTTTCAACTTCAAATTCCTTCACACTGGTAAATATTCCGTTTTTATTGGCCAATGTATATTCACCTATTAATAATGTATCCACATACAGCATCCCTGACTTTGGGCCCGATGGATATTTTGTGAATTTCATTTCTCTCCAATCACTTGCGGAATGAGGTCTGTATAAAACAGTGATGCTATCTGCATTGAAAGACGCCAAACAGGTGTCCATGCATCCATATCCGGAATACACTATATTGCCATTATAATTTAATCTCAATTTGGCATAAAAACCATTACTGAGTTTTCCTGTTATTTTCCAAAAATGTTGATTTGAAATTTTATATTTTTTACCTGTTTGAGTTTTTTGTGAATCGGCTTCTGCAAAGTGGTGTTCTATGTATAGAAACGAAGAATCTATTCCCTTATTCATCACATTGATGCTCACTTTACTGTTAGGAAAACTAACATTACCTGTATTTTTAATTACTTTGGCATCTCCTAATGCCGCATAAGCCAATTTTTTATCATAATTAAGAATCTCAAATTGTGGCAAAAAGTTCAAAGTAGTAGTAAATACTGTCATACTACCCGATAAAGTGGCTTTTACATCAAACGATTGCCAACTATTATTAAAGAAAGAAACAGTAACCGGCACACTGTCAAAATATTGCGGTGCACCATGTAATTTTTGTTTGACATACACCATAGCTGAATATATGCCTCCTCCCACACTTTGATATTTTACAGAATCAATCACAAAAACCGGATAACCACCATTGAATACCCAATTCTGAAAAAACTTGTTCAGGTTTTTTCCTGTATAGCTTTCTAACAATAACTGAAATTCTGAACTATTCATATTTTTATATGCCTTTTGATTCAAAACATATTTCAATCCGTCAAAAAACAAACTGTCTCCTAAATAGGTCCGTAAATTATGTGCTACAATCGCACCTTTTTTATATACATGATCTCCATAAGTGTATTGTGAGGGTATTCCTGATACAGGCCAATACTGCTGCTCCTTAAAATTTCCAAACTGCACCATGTCTGAAAGCATGGATAATAATTGATTTTGATATTGCTGGTAATTATACCTGTTTTCCAAAAATATCATTTCGCTATAAGTGGCCATGCCCTCATTTATCCACATATCCTCTTGTGTTTCGCAAGTTACCAAATCGCCCCACCAATGATGAGATAATTCGTGAGCCATTAAACTGGCTTCATAAGCAGTGGTTCCAATAGCCACCTGCGGATACGCAATGTTGGTGGCATGTTCCATGGCTCCGCTGTTAAATGGGACAAGACAATAACCTACTCTGTTCCATTGATACAATCCATATTTAGCTTCGTATATGTTCACAGCATGAGGTAAGTTTATAAATGCTGTTTTTACTGCATTGGTATCCGCAGCTCGGGCAGCTATAATAGCCGGAATGGTATGAGAGGGGGTTGTAATAATTTGTTTGACTTCAGTATAATCTGCTACAGCCACTGATGCAAGATATGATGGTATATCTTTGGCCATTTGCCAGTGTCTTGTTCTTTTGCCATTACTGACCATATCATTGACCAATTGACCATTACAGTAAGCATACCGAATACTGTCTGTAATAATATAAAAATCATAAACACTC
>JAOABO010000073.1 GCA_026418315.1 Bacteroidia bacterium | reverse complement strand
ATTTTATCGCCCGTCATCATGAGTGCTGACGCCCTTTGTAATCCTATTAATCGTGGTAAAAAAAATGTTCCACCACTATCAGGAATCAACCCTATTTTACTGAACGCCTGAATAAATGAAGCATTTTCTGATGCTAATACTATATCACAACACAATGCAATATTAGCTCCTGCCCCTGCTGCTACCCCATTAACAGCAGCGATAACGGGCTTTTTTAAATTTCTTATTAATTTAATAATAGGATTATAGTGTTGCTTCACTATATTGAGAATGCCGGGGCCATTTTTATCTATAGCTTCATTTAAATCTTGCCCTGCAGAAAACGCTTTACCATTTCCAGTAATAACAACACATCTACACTGTTCATCTTGTTCTGCTTCTTTTAATGCTGATTGTAATGCTATAGCCATTTCTCTATTAAAACTATTAAACTTATCAGGTCTATTCAAATACAAGTATGTAACTTGCTTGTCTTTTTTTACTTCAATTGTATTCATATTTTTTGGACGCAAAATTACGTTTTATTTGAAGTGAAATTAAAAAATAGTAATCAACCCTGCATGAATTTTTCCTGTTCTAAAATCAGGTGCTACGCCCAGTTGATTTCCTAATGCATAGAACAAATTAAAAAGCCCTGCTTTAGTATCAAACTGAATACCTGCACCCAAGGAATAAATTTTATTTTCACTCTTTTGATTACCATAACTACTGGAATAATAAGCTATATCTGAAAATATGGCTATATAACCATACTCACTATAAGCCAATCTGTATTCAAGTGTTGAAATAAAATATCTGTCTGCATAAATGCTTTGCTCATTGAATCCGCGAATACTTTTTAACCCGCCTATTCTGAATAATTCGTTCTTAAATAATGTACTATTTCCATCAATATAGCCGTACTTTACGGCAGTTTTTAATGTGGTGTATTTTGATAGTATTTTTGGAAAATATTTTTCAATAATGCCTTCTGATTGATATTGCAAAGAATGTAAAAGTATGTTTTTATATACCAAGTCATTGATTTTAGGATTTTTCTTAATATCTTTGTTTCCAATAGAAATACTCACATTCAAATTCCATCCACTAGATGGATTATGAATGTTATTCAGCGTGTTAATTGATAAACTGGTGCCATAATATCTTGTGATAATATCTGCAAAATCTGGAAGAGTAGTTATACCTGATAATCCATAAGTAGAAATTATATTAGAATTCCTTTGCTTATAAAAAAAAACAATAGAATTAATTCCTGAAAATGAATAAGATAAACCAATATGATTTTGAACATCAATAAAAGAAGTATCTTTTTTAAATAAATTAATCTGATATTGTATTCCTAATGCTGTGCCTGCAAAATAAGGCATTGAAAAAGCCAATTTGAAACTCTGTGTCAATGCCTGAACTCTTTGCCAATCTAAATCCAGAATCTCTGCATTCTTGAACAGAGTATTCATAAGTTTTATTTTAATATTTCCTGTAACAATAGTTTTACCCGACAAGTCGGGCTGCATACCAATAATACCATCAAACTGAGAAACATTTTTATTGTCTGCAAAAATATAAACCTTTGTATATTTATCTGTAATGCGCACTATGGGAGATTGACGCATGTTTACAAAAGGAAGTTTTTTTAATTTTTTTTCTATTTCATTCAGTCTTTTTTCATTATACAGAGAAGAGGGAAAAACATCAATATATTTGTATAAAAATTTTTTATTCACTTTCAAACCTCCCTGAATAATAATACTGTCAATAGTAACCTTCTGATTTTTATTTACCATTAACGATGCAGACAAAAAATTACTGTCTGATTGAATACTATCTAATTGAACACTAACAAAAGGATATCCATTGTTTTCATAATACTTGATTATTTTCTCAAATACACTAACAATATCGGAATAACGGATTGCTTGTTGATAAAATTTTTTATTTTGCATATAAGTATAATACAATCGGGGTTCAAGATTACCTTTTCTAATATGTCCCCATAAAAAAAGTTGATTTTTATTGAAGTAATAATCAAAATGATGTTGATTAGCTATTATAGAATCATAATCAGCCAACAAATACCCGTTTGAATAATAACTCCACAAAAAATCACTAGCTGCTTTTTTTAGTTCAATATCAGACGAAAACTTTTTAGTAAACAATATCTGTTTGTCAGCATTATTAATAATATTTAAATGTAACAATTGCGAAAATAAACCATTATATTCAACAAAACCACATAACAAATAAACAAATATTCTACACCTAACAAACACAATTTTTTTTAACGACAAGAATAAAGAAATTATTATTCAAATGAAATAAAATTTTGCACTATTTTTTTTATAGAACAAAAAAAGATTACCTTTGCACATTAAAAGATTTTTTAATTTAAAAAATTAACTCTTATGAAAAACTTTTTTATTTTATTTTTAAGCGCATCCACCATGTTGGTCAATGCACAAATTACCATATTAAACACTAATTTACCCAATAATGGAGATACTCTTCGTTATTCAATAGTAAATTTAAACAGTTTAGGAAATTATACTGTAACAGGAACAAACTACATATGGCATTTTGATTCACTAACAGTAATAAGACAAGGTGTTCGAAGCTTTACAAATAATACCCCCTACATCTTGTTTTTTGGTCCTACAAGATTTGGTGAAAAAATTGCCGACACCCTACTATCTCAAAACATTCCGGGATTTGGAAATATTACCATTACCGATTTTTACCAATTCTATCGAAATACTCCAACCATTTTTGATATAGAAGGATTAGGATTAAAAATCAATAATATACCCATGCCTTCATTTTACACTGACAAAGACGAATTGTACTTCTTACCCTTAAATTACGGCGATAAAGATTCCTCCACTTTCAAATTTTCTACGCTTACCAATACTGCCATACCAATTACCTATAAAAAAAGCGGATATAGAATTACACAAGCAGATGGATGGGGAAGCATTACCACACCTTATGGAACATTTAATTGCCTACGTGTAATAACTACCCAATACTCAAAAGATACTATCATTTTTAACTCTACCTTTGGCCAAATACCAATTGGATTTAACAACTATCAAAGATCATATCAATGGATAAGTACTTCAGAAAAAATTCCCATTCTTGAAATCAGCGGTACTATTAATAATGCAGGAAATTTTACCCCTAACCTTGCAAGATTTAGAGATAATTATAGAGTTCTAAAAATTAATGAATACAACAAACCACTAACCAACTTAAAAGTATTCCCTAACCCTTCTTTAGGTACTTTTAAAATAGAAAATATTTTCACTACAAACAACATACACCTATCCATTTTTAACTCTACAGGACAAAATGTAATGAATACTACTGAATATACAGGATTTTCAGATGAAATAGAAATAGACGTTTCCCATCTGCCAAACGGCAATTATACTGGTGTTATCAAAGACAACAGTAATCAATATTGGTTTCATTTCAACATAGTCAAATAGATTTTTTGAAATTAAAAAATCAAATTTTACTTTCTGTACATATAGGTTTTAATAAAATTCAAAAAACAGAAAAATTCGTATCAAAAAATAAAAATAAATTTGGAAATTAAGAACAATTTTTTGTATATTTGCACCCTCAAAATTTTAAGGGAACCTTCAAAATTTACTTTAGCCGGGGTAGCTCAGCTGGTAGAGCAGCTGACTTGTAATCAGCTGGTCGGGGGTTCGAGTCCCTTCCTCGGCTCAATTGGGTGGTTACCAGAGTGGCCAAATGGGGCAGACTGTAAATCTGCTGGCTTTATGCCTTCGGTGGTTCGAATCCATCACCACCCACAAAATAACTGCGGAAGTAGCTCAATTGGTAGAGCTTTAGCCTTCCAAGCTAAAGGTTGCGGGTTCGAGCCCCGTCTTCCGCTCTTCTAAAAACGAACATTTAAACCAATATTTTGACAGCATAAAAAGAAAGCTGTTGTAGCTCAGTGGTAGAGCACTTCCTTGGTAAGGAAGAGGTCGGCAGTTCAATCCTGCTCAACAGCTCACCTCTGAATTATTAAAAAACTTCGTCAGACAAATTGACGAATTAAATAAACAAAAACAAATATCAACTAAAAATCAAAACTATGGCAAAAGAAAAATTTGATCGTTCAAAACCACACGTCAACATTGGAACCATTGGTCACGTTGACCATGGAAAAACTACCCTCACTGCCGCTATTACACAAGTATTAGCAGAAAGAGGTTTAGCAGAAGCAAAATCATTTGACCAAATTGATAATGCCCCCGAAGAAAAAGAAAGAGGTATCACCATCAACACTTCTCACGTAGAATATCAAACCGAAAACAGACACTATGCCCATGTTGACTGTCCAGGTCACGCAGATTATGTAAAAAACATGGTTACTGGTGCTGCCCAAATGGATGGTGCTATTTTGGTAGTAGCTGCCACAGACGGGCCTATGCCACAAACAAGAGAACACATCCTATTAGCCCGTCAGGTTGGTGTACCACGTATTGTTGTTTTCCTCAACAAAGTGGATATGGTAGACGACCCTGAACTCTTAGACCTTGTAGAAATGGAAGTAAGAGACCTTCTTTCATTTTATGGATATGATGGTGCTAATGTACCTGTCATTCGTGGCTCCGCTCTTGGCGCTCTCAATAGAGAACCAAAATGGGTAGAAAAAGTTATTGAACTTATGAAGGCCGTTGACGAATATATCCCCGTACCTGTTAGAGATAAAGACAAACCTTTCCTTATGCCTGTTGAGGATGTGTTCACTATTACTGGCCGTGGTACTGTTGCCACAGGAAGAATAGAAACAGGCGTTATCAATACAGGAGATGAAGTAGAGATTATTGGATTCAATGCAGACAAATTAAAAACTACCGTTACAGGTGTAGAAATGTTCAGAAAAATACTTGATTATGGTGAAGCCGGTGACAACGTAGGATTATTATTAAGAGGTATTGAAAAGAAAGATATTCGTAGAGGAATGGTAATTGCAAAACCCGGCTCTATTACACCTCACACCAAATTCAAAGCCGAAGTATATATCCTGAAAAAAGAAGAAGGAGGAAGACACACGCCTTTCCATAATAAGTACAGACCACAATTTTACTTCCGTACCACAGATGTAACTGGTGAAATACAACTAGAGCCAGGAAGAGAAATGGTAATGCCCGGAGATAATGTTACTATCACAGTACAACTAATTGCACCCGTAGCAATGGACAAAGGATTAAGATTTGCTATTCGTGAAGGTGGTAGAACAGTAGGTGCCGGTCAAGTAACTGAGATTTTAGAATAAGATAAATAAAAAAATAAACACAAAATGCCCATTCTTTTGGTAAATTTCAGAAGGATGGGATTTTGTGTTTAATTTTACGGGCATAGTTCAATGGTAGAATAGCGGTCTCCAAAACCGTTGATGGGAGTTCGAATCTCTCTGCCCGTGCATCGCCATCATTCCATAAAATGATTTAAAAAATATTTTTTTGGTATTAAAAATTTATTTACATTTGCACCCCCTAAAAAATAAACCATGTCTGCATTTTCCGATTTTTTAAAGGAGTCCTACAACGAATTGATAAACAAAGTAAGTTGGCCAACATGGGCAGAATTACAAGAAAGTTCTGTCATAGTGCTTATATCATCCATTATCATTGCTTTAACAATATTTGCAATGGATAGTGCTTTCTCCAAAATTATGGAACTTTTATATCAGCTCATTAATAGTATATAATATAATTTTAATCCTAAACTTGTAAAATGACTGAAAACAATAACATACAAAGCGCTATTGAAACCACACCATCTGAAAAAAAATGGTATGTTATCAAAGCCATTAGTGGACAAGAAAAAAAGATAAAATCATACATAGAATCAGAATTGACAAGATTAAAACTTAGCGACTTCGTATCTCAGGTACTAATACCTACCGAAAAAATAATCCAAATACGAGGAGGAAAAAAAATCACAAAAGAAAGAAACTATTTTCCAGGATATATTCTGATAGAAGCTAATCTTAACGGAGAAGTTAAACACACCATCAGAAATGTGCCGGGCGTTTTAGGTTTTTTAACCGAAACAAAAGGCGGAGACCCCATTCCATTAAGACCTTCAGAAATTAACCGGCTATTAGGAAAAGTAGATGAATTGAGTGAAGCTGAAGGTACAGTAGAAACCAATTATACTATTGGTGAATCCGTAAAAATAATTAATGGACCTTTTAATGGGTTTACAGGAATTGTCGAAGAAATCAATACAGAAAAAAAGAAATTAAGAGTAACCGTTAAAATATTTGGAAGAAAAACGCCCGTAGAACTCAATTTTGGTGAAGTAGAAAAAGAATAAAAATAATGAATTTCTGATTAAGAATAAGTCCGCTTGCTGCTTCCAACTTATCTCTTAAACAGAAATTCACATTAAAACAAATAAATTATGGCAAAGCAACTATTCGCAATTGTAAAACTTCAAATCAAAGGTGGTGCCGCAAATCCTGCTCCTCCTATAGGCCCCGCATTAGGTGCCAAAGGAGTTAATATCATGGAATTCTGCAAGCAATTCAACGCACGTACGCAGGAAATGAAAGACAAACTTCTTCCTGTCATCATCAATGTATATTCTGATAAAACCTTTGATTTTATAATCAAAAGACCCCCTGTAGCAGCACAAATAAAAGAGTTAGCAAAAGTTCAAAAAGGATCTGACCAGAGCAATCGTAAAAAAGTAGGCAGTATTACATGGGACCAAATCAGAAAAATTGCTGAAGATAAACTTCCTGATATGAACTGCTTCACTGTAGAAAGCGCTATGAAAATGGTAGCAGGTACAGCAAGAAGCATGGGAGTCAATGTTGTTGGAGAACCACCTTTTAACAACTAACAAAATATCCATTAACCCACTATTACCGCACCCTTTGCGGGAGGGAAAAACAAAAAACTATGGCAAAAATCAGTAAAAAAAGAAAACAAATTCTTTCAAAAATCGACCTTAGCAAATTCTATTCACTTGAAGAAGCTGCACAACTTGCTAAAGAAACCAATACTACCAAATTTGATGGGACTATTGATATTGCTATCCGCTTAGGTATTGACCCCAAAAAATCAAATCAACTTGTTAGAGGAACAGCCATGCTTCCACACGGCACTGGAAAATCAATCAAAGTTCTTGCTTTAGTACCCCCTGATAAAGAAGAAGAAGCAAAAAAAGCCGGCGCTGACTATGTTGGATTTGACGAATATATCGAAAAAATCAAAAACGGATGGACAGACGTAGACCTTATTATTACTACACCCAGTGCTATGGGAAAAGTAGGTGCATTAGGTAAAATATTAGGACCTCGCGGATTAATGCCTAACCCCAAAACAGGTACTGTTACAATGGAAGTAGGCAAAGCCGTTCAAGAAGCAAAAGCTGGTAAAGTAGAATTTAAAACAGACAAAGCAGGAATTATTCATTCGGTTGCAGGCAAAGCATCTTTTGATGCAAAAAAGATTGCAGAAAATGCCCATGAAATTATTCAAACTGTTTTAAAATTAAAACCAGCTGCTGCAAAAGGTACTTACATTAAATCCATTACTTTAAGTAACACGATGGGTCCTGGAATTAAAGTGGATACTAAAACCATTAACCAAAACTAATTCGATATGAATAAACAAGAAAAAGCAAAAGTCATTACAGAACTAGTAGAACTTATTAATTCTACAGATAAAATATATCTAACCGATTGTTCTACTATTAGCGGGGTAAATACCAATGCCATCAGACGGCTATGCTTTGAGAAAAAAGTAAAAATGAAAGTAGCAAAAAATACCTTGATTCAAAAAGCAATAGAACAATCCAACCGTAAAGATGTTCTATCCGACTTAATACCGTATCTGAAAGGCGAAACAGCCATCATGTTTGCTTATGAAGCCCCCAATGCTCCCGCTAAAATCATTAAAGAATTCAAAGAAAAATGCAACGGCAAACCCATCTTAAAAGCTGCCTTTGTAGAAGAAACCATTTACATAGGAGACGAATCTGTAGAAACATTATCACAACTTAAAACTAAAAATGAACTTATTGCAGAAATCGTTGGCTTATTGCAATCGCCGATACGCCGCGTTATCTCTGCATTAGAAAACAAAAAAGGCGAAGAAGCCGCCGCATAATTAACTTAAATAAAAAAATACACACACTAACCTCAAAAACCAACAATTATGGCAGATGTAAAAACAATTGCAGAAACATTAGTAAACCTAACTGTAAAAGAAGTTCAGGAATTAGCTAAAATATTAAAAGAAGAATACGGCATAGAGCCAGCCGCAGCCGCTGTAGTAGTATCAGGCGGAACCGGAGGCGGAGATGCTGCCGCAGCCAAAACATCATTTGATGTTATACTAACAGACGCCGGTGCTCAAAAATTAGCTGTGGTTAAAGTAGTGAAAGAACTAACAGGATTAGGACTCAAAGAAGCAAAAGATTTAGTTGATCAAGCTCCAAAACCAGTTAAACAAGGAATATCAAAAGAAGAAGCTGAATCCATTAAAAAATCCCTTGAAGAAGCTGGTGCAAAGGTGGAAATTAAATAATAGTATTTTACAACAAATACCTTTAATTCAAAGGCAGAAAGGATAAAACCTCCTTTCTGCCGTTTGAATTTTCATTTACAAAATTGCTTCTCAATTTTATCAATAACCTAAAAAATTACTGCCTTGGCAACATCAAAACAAACTCCATCATCAAAAAATGAACTCAAACTCACTAAAACAGGTAGAATTGATTTTTCTACCAACCCAACCAACGCCGAATACCCCGATTTTTTAGAGATTCAATTACAATCATTCAAGGATTTTTTTCAATTAGAAACCACTCCGGAAAACAGAAAAAATGAAGGGTTATACAAAGTTTTTAAAGAAAACTTCCCTATTGTAGATGCCAGAGGGGTATTTGTTTTAGAATTCAAAGATTATTATATAGAC
>JAOABO010000072.1 GCA_026418315.1 Bacteroidia bacterium | reverse complement strand
CAGCATGACCTGTTTCATGCATCAAGGTTACAAGGTCTCTGTGTAAACCTACGGCATTCATAAAAATAAAAGGTACGCCGCTCTTATATAAAGGGTACTGATAGCCACCCGGGGCTTTTCCAATTCTGGAACTTAAGTCCAATCTTTTCAAGTGATGCATTTCTCTCAAACAATCTGCAAAAAAAGAATCTATTTGCTGAAAACATTCTATACTTTTGGAAATAAAATCTTCTTCGGTTTCAAATACTTTTAATGGGTCTAATCCATACATGTCCACCTGTGTATCCCATGGATAATAATCGTTTTCAAGTGATAATTTTTTTTGACGAATGCCGTGTATTTCCTGAACAAAAGGCACTACCGCTTTTTCGACAGATTGATGAAATTGTTTGCAATCTTCTATTGAATAATCGTATCTTCCTAAAGCCCGATGCATATAATCTCTAAAGTTATTAAACCCTGTGTTCAGTGCTACCTGATGTCTTAGCGAAATCAGATTGTTTAGTAAGTCATTTAATTTGTTCTCATCTTGTTTTCTTCTTTCGTTAATTAAATAATAAACTTCTTTGCGAATGTTTCTGTTTTGATTTTTTAGATAGATACTGGCTTGTTGAAGGGTAAGGGTTTTGTTATCGTATTGAATGGTCTGTTGTCCGCTTATTTCCGCATATTGTTGCTGTAACTCCTGAATCTTTGTAAAAAGCGGAATATTTTCTTCACGGAACAGTTCAAGGTCTTTTTTAATATTTCTCTTAAATATAGAAAAAATATCATCGGAAAGAGATTGAAAGTAAGGGCTTTCAGAGGTTTTAAGATTAATTTCGTTTTGAATTTTTTGAAGTTGGGGCTCAATTTCTGTTACATACTGAAGATATTTGTTTTTGAACGATTCATCATTCGTATGGCAGGTCATATTGATGTATCGCCATCCACTTTCTTCTGAAACAGAAGCCAGTAAAGCATTCCATTCATAAATGAATTGCAAATAATCATTATAGGTCTTAAAGTTATTTTGTAATAACTCATTAAAATAAGGTTCTAAATCTTTCCATGTTTCAAATTGAATAATATCCAATTTCATAATATTTTTTGCCAAAGTTACAGATAATTTGAGATAGGTATGCATTCTAAAGCCCCTGTAATACCTTATTAAAAACAAATCACAATTCTTGCTATATTAGCCACTTCAAAAAACATCCATGTCTATTGTAGTAAAAAACATTACGAAACTATACGGAAAACAAAAAGCTTTGGACAATGTCTCTTTTTCTATTCAAAAAGGCGAAATAGCGGGTTTTTTAGGACCTAATGGTGCAGGAAAAAGCACCATGATGAAAATACTTACAGGATATATTCCGCCTACCAGTGGCAGTGCTGAAATTAATGGAATGGACATTTATGAGAAGTCGCTGGAAATAAAAAAGCAAGTGGGATATTTACCAGAACAAAACCCCTTGTACTATGAAATGTATGTAAAGGAATTTTTGGAATTTATTGCCAAATTGTATGGTATAAAAAATCCAATGCAGAGGGTCAAAGAGATGATAGATATTTGTGGACTTCAGATAGAACAACACAAAAAAATAGGAGCATTATCCAAAGGTTACAAGCAAAGGGTGGGTCTGGCTCAGGCCCTTATTCATAATCCTTCTGTTTTGATTTTAGACGAGCCCACTTCGGGGTTGGATCCTAATCAATTGGAAGAAATCCGGAGTTTAATAAAACAATTAGGCAAAGATAAAACTGTCATGTTTAGTACTCACATTATGCAGGAAGTAGAAGCTATATGCAACAGAGTGATTATTATTCATAGAGGGAAAATTGTAGCAGATGATCATATTCATAATATAAAAACCACACTTTCATCGTCTCATATTATAGTTGAATTTTCCGTATCTATCAGTAAAGAAAAAATTTCTACACTACCTGTTCAGAATATTGAAAAACTATCGGATACAAAATGGAAAATAGAATCTTCACATCCCGATATTTCAAAATACCTTATGGAATTGGCCATTCAAAGTAACAGCACGATTGTTTCCTTAAATAAATCTGAAATGAAATTGGAAGAAGTATTTAAAATTTTAACCCAAGAATAAAATGTTCAGATATCAGAAAACAAATATTGTTTTATACGGTATATTATTTAGTGTCTGTGTGTTTGCTCAGAATAAAACCGATTCATTAGGAAGAAAACAAGGTTACTGGAAAGTTTATTACCCCAATTCAAAACATTTGGAATATGAAGGATTATATAAAGACAATCAACCACAAGGACTGTTTAAGTACTACTATGAACACGATACCATCAAGGCAAAATTGGATTTTAAAAAAGGCGGAAAAATAGCTTATGCTATTTTATATCATTGGAATGGAAAAATGATGGCAAAAGGTAAATATTTAGAACAAAAAAAAGATTCTGTTTGGGAATTTTTTAACGAAGCAGGACTGTTGGTTAATAGAGAAAATTATTTGCAAGGGCAAAGACATGGCTTAAGTATTACCTATTACGATTCAGGAAAAGTATATCAGAAAATGCAGTATATTCTGAATAAAAAGCATGGCTATTTTATAGAGTACTTTCCGGATGGAAAAATAAAAGGCATGGGTTATTACAAAGAAGATTTACCTGATGGGCATTTTGTGTACTATGCCCCAAATGGCACAAGGGTGGGTCTTATTACTTACAAAGATGGTATAAGACATGGGCCAGTAGTGTATAAAGAGATGGATGGTAAAATTAAAGAAAAAGTATTAATGAAAAACGGTAAAGAAGCCAATGAGTCAGAGAGTAATGAGTATTTTCAAAAACATCCTGAAGTATTAAATAACGAATTCGGATTAGATAAAGATGTAATTAAATTATTTGAAAAAAGAAATGAAAAAACCTTTACACAAGATAATATCAATCCTGAAAATAAAGAAAAGTTGCTACAATCATTGCCCCAAAACAAATCCTCATCGCATTCAAAATCAACTTCCAAAAGTAAAAAAACAAAATAATTAAACACTTCCTATATTTGTTCCCCCATATTTTATGAATGCATTGTTTTTAAAAGAAGTAAAAAGTTACTTTAATTCTCTCACAGGGTTTTTAGTTATATTGGTTTTTTTATTAATAACCGGTTTGTTTTTATGGGTTTTTCCTAATGAGGCAACAGGCACTAATATATTAGACAATGGTTTTGCAACCCTTGAAAGTTTATTCTATATTGCTCCATGGGTATTATTGATATTAATCCCCGCAGTGAGTATGAAGTTGTTTTCAGAAGAAAATAAAGCAGGCACCATAGAACTTTTACTTACCAAGCCGCTCACCGAGCTAGAAATAGTATTGGCAAAATATTTTGCTGGAATGGTCATTGTTGTATTTTCACTTTTGCCAACTTTGGTTTATTATTATACAGTGTATCAACTTGGATTACCAAAAGGAAACTTAGATGTAGGTGGTACATGGGGCTCTTATATTGGGTTGTTTTTTTTAGCATCTGCTTTTTTATCTATAGGAATTTTTGCCTCATCGCTTACCAATAATCAGGTAATAGCGTTTATTCTGGCTCTTATGATGTGCTACTTATTTCATAATGGATTTGAATATATAGCAGAATTCAACATGAAAGGATCCACTTCTTTATTTATATCTTCTTTAGGCATTCATTATCATTACTATAGCATGAGCAGGGGAGTTGTTGACTCAAGAGATGTATTGTATTTCTTAACACTTATCATTATATTTTTATTTGCTACACGGCTTATTCTTCAAAGCAGAAAATGGTAACATCAATGAATCATAACGATAAAATAAAAAAAAGAGATATTGTTTCTTTTATGGTGCTGGCTGTTTCACTTCTGATGATTAATTTCATTTTTAGTTTTTACTTTTTTAGATTAGATTTAACTTCAGAAAAACGATACACGTTATCGCCCTATACGAAAGAGTTTCTTAAGAATGTAGATGATATTGTATATTTTAAGATTTACTTAAGCGGAGAGTTGCCGCCCGAGTTTAATAAACTCAAAAAAGAAGTAAAAGAAATGCTTGATGAAATGCGAATAATCAATGATAATATACAATATGAATTTGTGGACATTAACAGTATAGGCAACAAAGAAGATATCAAGAACCTTGAAAAACAATTATATGACAAAGGAATAGTGCCCGAACAAGTGGTAGAAAAAAAACAAAATAAAACATCTGAAAGTTTAATTTGGCCAGGAGCTATTGTATCCTATAAGGGTAAAGAAACAGTATGGCAAATATTTTCAAGACAACTAGGGTTTACACCACAAGAAAATATCAATCATGCTATTAGTGAAATTGAATACAACATTTGTAACGCAATCAATAAATTAAAAAGAAAAAAACGTCCTGAAATTTCTTTTGTAGAAGGGCACCATGAATTAGACACTCTGCGTTTATATGATTATATACGAGCATTGTCAGAAGAATATAATGTTTCACGAATAAAGATAAACCATAAACTTTATGCATTAAAGGGTTTAGACGCCATTGTTATTGCCAAGCCCGATACTTTTATAGACGAAAAAGATAAATTTATTATTGACCAATTTATTATGAAAGGTGGAAAAGTATTATGGCTCATTGACCCTGTTCAATTAAATATGGATTCATTTAGATTAAAAGGATATTCGCTGGCACTGAATAATGAAACCAATTTAGAAGACATGTTATTCCGATATGGTGTAAGATTGAATCCTGATTTAATACAAGATTTACAATGTGCGGCTATACCTATTAATGTTGGATTTTCAAAAGGACAACCTAATTTTAAAATGTTTCCATGGATATTTTATCCCCTTATTATGCCAACATCATCTCATCCTATTGTCAAAAATCTTGATTTAATTAAAACAGAATTTGTAAGCACTATTGACACGCTCAGTACTTCGGGCATAAAAAAAACAATTTTGCTCATGTCGTCCAAAAACACCAGAGTGACCCCTGTTCCGCTTCGTGTATCGCTTGCTATTACACAATTCCGGTTAAAAGAAAGTGCTTTTAATCATGGGCCAAAACCTATTGCGGTTTTATTAGAAGGAACATTCAAATCTTTGTATGCTAATCGTATTCCATCTGTAATTATGGAAGATAGTACTATTCAATTCAAAGACATAAGTGTACCTAATAAAATGATTGTGGTTTCTGATGGTGATATCGCAAAAAATGACTTTAACCGAACCACCAATGTCATCTATCCGCTTGGATACGATAAATATACTAATCAAACATTTGCTAATAAACAATTCTTATTAAATTGTATGAATTACTTATTAGATGAGTCAGGGTTGATACAATTAAGAAACAGAGAAGTAAAATTGAGATTATTGGACGTGAAAAAAGTGTCTTTACAAAAAACCAAATGGCAAATTTATAATGTTTTATTACCACCATCATTGCTTACACTGTTTGTTTTAATACAGCACTATATCAGAAGAAGAAAATATTCCGTAAAAAACCTTTGAGAAAAAACTTCTCTACACCATTGTCAAAAATATTCTGATATTGGTTTTCAATCACTAAAATCTTTTTTTGTAAATCATAACTTGCATACAATGTAAGTGCAAAAAAGCAAGTTAAAGATTTATTTAATACGTGGGTTGAATGATTAGAAAATACTTATGGTTGATAAAAATAAATATATATGGTTTCATGACCTTTTCTTTGTTTTCATCTGATAAAAATACTCATAAAACAAAGGGATGGTTTCAATTCCTTTGAAGTAATTAAACACTCCATAGTGCTCGTTTGGAGAATGTAAGGCATCGCTATCCAAACCAAAGCCCATCAATATACTATCTAAACCCAATTCTTTTTTGAATAATGCTACAATAGGAATACTTCCGCCTTCTCTTTTTGGTATGGGTTTTTTACCAAATGTTTTTTCCATAGCCATAGAGGCGGCCCGGTAAGCATCAGAGTTGGTAGATACTACATACGCTTCTCCACCATGATGTGGTTTTACTTTAATTTTTACACAAGATGGAGCAGTATTTTCAAAATATTGTTGAAACAATTGTGCAATTTTTTCAGGTTTTTGATTAGGTACTAAACGCATACTGATTTTGGCATACGCCTTGGAGGGTAATACAGTTTTGGCTCCTTCGCCGGTGTATCCACCCCATATTCCATTTACATCTAAGGTGGGGCGAATGCCTGTTCGTTCAATGGTCGTATATCCTTTCTCTCCCCATAATGCCTGCACGTCCAAATCTTTTTTATATTCTGATTCATCAAGAGGGGCTTTGTTCAACTCTTTTCTTTCTTCTTCAGACAATTCTGCTACATCGTCATAAAAACCAGGAATGGTAATGCGATTACTTTCATCGTGGCAAGAAGCAATTAGTTTACATAAAATATTGATTGGATTTGCTACAGCACCGCCATATACACCAGAGTGTAAGTCCCTGTTAGGACCTGTTACTTCCACTTCCATATAGCACAAACCACGTAAACCAACAGCAATAGATGGTGTGTCATTTGCAATGATAGAGGTGTCGGATATTAGAATTACATCTCCTTTTAATCGGTGCTTATTTTCTTTTACCCACTCGCCTAAGTGTGCCGAGCCCACTTCTTCTTCTCCTTCTATCATAAATTTTATGTTGCATTTCAGGTGATTGAGATGGTTCATTAATTCTAATGCTTTGATGTGCATCATGGTTTGTCCTTTATCGTCGCAGGCCCCGCGGGCAAAAATAGCTCCCTGCGGATGAATGGCTGTTTTTTTGATAACCGGTTCAAAAGGGGGAGAATCCCATAAGTCAAGCGGATCGGCGGGCTGTACATCGTAGTGTCCATATACAATGACGGTTGGAGCATCAGAAGAAACCATTTTTTCAGCATACACCACCGGATGACCTTTGGTTTCACAAATTTCTGCCATATCTACTCCGGCTTTCAGGAGTAATTCTTTTACTTTTTCTGCGGTTCTTCTTACATCTTGTTTATATTGAGGGTCTGCACTAATAGATGGAATTTTAAGTAAATCAATCAGTTCATTTAGCCATCTGTCTTTATTTTTTTCAATTTGATTTAAAATATCCTGATGAGTCATACAACTATTTTGCCCGAAAAGTACAGAAATTATTGGTGTGCAGAAAAATTTATATCTCCTGCTGGTTTCTGATTTTTTCTTTCCTTTCGGAATGTAAATAAAATTCTAACTTTGCCCTGATTATAGATGGCTATGCATTTTTCTCACAGAGAATTGTTTTTCAGAAATATTGCACAAACTTCTCCTTTTCCAGTCGGTCTTGAAATTAGTAAAGCAGAAGGAGTATATATATATGATGAAGCAGGAAAGCCGTATTTGGATTTTATCAGCGGCATTGCAGTCAGCAATGTGGGGCATCAGCATCCAAAAGTAAAATCTGCAATTATTGAGCAGCTAAATAAATATGCTCATATTATGGTATATGGCGAAACCATTCAACATCCGCAAACGGAATATGCTCAATTACTCATTCAGCATTTACCAGATAACTTAAATTGTATTTATTTTGTCAATTCGGGTTCAGAAGCCATTGAAGGAGCAATAAAGTTAGCAAAGGCATACACAGGAAGAAACGAAATTATTGCTTTTGAAAAGGCCTATCATGGAAGCACACAAGGAGCATTGAGTATAATGGGTGATGAATTTTTAAAAACCCGATTTCGCCCTTTAGTGCCAGGAAGTAAAATTATTCGTTGGAATGTTCATGAAGATTTAATGAATATTACACAACAAACAGCAGCAGTGTTTGTGGAGCCCATTAAAGCAGAGGCAGGTGTATGGCTCCCGGAAAATAATTTTCTCAAAAAGTTACGACAAAGATGTGATGAAACGGGGGCGTTGTTGGTATTCGATGAAATTCAAACAGGATTTGGCAGAACAGGAAAATTATTTGCTTTTGAACATTATGGTGTTATTCCTGATGTTTTGGTGATTGGAAAGGCAATGGGTGGAGGATTGCCTATTGGAGCTTTCATTGCCGATAAAAAACACATGGAAGTCCTTGCTCATCATCCATTGGGGCATTTAACTACCTTTGGGGGTAATGCAGTATGTGTGGCGTCTGCATTAGCAAGTTTGAAAGTGATAATAGAAGAAAACTTAGTTGAGAACGCCTTAAGAATGGAAGATGATTTAAAAAATAATTTACAGCACGCTGCTATCCGGGCGTTAAGGGTTAAAGGAGCATTGGCTGCAGTACAGTTGGAAAGTGAAGAAAAAGTAATGACAACAATAGAAAAATGTTTACAAAAAGGATTGATAGTAGATTGGTTTTTATTTGCCAGTCATTGCATACGAATAGCTCCACCTTTGATTATTCGGAAAGAAGAGATAGAAAGAGGAATTGATTTGTTGTTAGAATGTTTAACATGAAAATTGCACATCAGATAGTTGGTAGTTTATTGCTTATTTCAGTGTTTTTGAAGGCACAAACAACATATATTACAGATAGTACTTATTTTCAGCGCATTTCATTTTTTTACTACATTCAGGATTCTTCTTTTCACTCTTACCAATATTCCTATCCAGACACTTCTGTTCTTGGTTTTCAAAACTCTTTGCCTTTTTATTTTAATGGACAAATAGGCACAACACAGCCCGATTATTTGCTTCAAAATATGAATACAGAAATTGGTAGCCGGGTGTTGAACGTGTATTATCCGGATGAAGTAAGGCCAACTCAAGTAGACATATTTAGAACAAAAGGTTTTTATTCAAAATTAGAAGGTATAGCGGGTAGCAAAGATGAACAGCATTTCAGAGCGTGGTTTTTGTCTCCTATTCGGTCTCATAGCCAAATTAATTTTTATTTACGGAGAAGTACCAATACAGGTTTTTATCAAAACCAAAAGGGCAGTGTAACCAATGTGTTTGCGGATTATCATTTTTTTAGCAAGAAAAAAATTTCTATGGATGCTCAAATTCTATTGAATTTTATTAAACATCAGGAAAATGGCGGTATTGTCAAAGACACTCTTTCATACAATGACTTGTTGGTAGATAAAATTCTTATTCCTGTGAATTTATCAGATGCCAAAAAAAATTATCAATCTCAGTTTTTTCATTATCAAATCAATTATTTGCTTAATCATCGTCATGCTTTATCACTCGGTATGGATGCAAATAAGCAATTGTTTCATTATCAGGATAATTTTCCAAGCAGTGGATATTATTCTTTTGTTTTTATTGATACCACTAAAACCAACGATAGTTTGCATTCATGGAAGGTGAATCTACCGCTTTCATATAC